>NZ_QRZD01000010.1:4020-75841 GCF_003464565.1 Collinsella sp. AF14-35 | reverse complement strand
GAGGGGCGCCGGGGGCGGGAATCTGGGCGTACACATTTCCTACACAAATGAGGATGGGGCCCTCTCTGTGAGAGCCTAGAAAGAACAGGGCCGCGGCTCCCCTATTAGAGCGGCCCTTCGGTTTTCCAACGGTTAAGCTTCGGCCGCATTAATGGCTGTATACCCATTAGAAATGGGACATAGCAGCGTTAATGAGTTCAAAAACGATTAGTCCAATAAGAGCCGCTGCGGCAAACTTGATGGCATTCGCAAGCTGTGGATGCTCATAAGCCCAGCCCGTCCTCGTCTCTTCGCTGTCCGCCTTCTTTCCGTCCAAGAAGTCGGATATCTCTTGATACGTCACCAAATCATTCTTCTTCTTGATATGTTCCGCTGCAAGCGCGCAGCACATTGCGCCAGCACCAAAGACGCCTGCCAACACCATCGTCGGAACGCACTGGACCATCCCCCACCCGTGGTTTTGTTGCCACATGAGCCAGGCCATAGAGACGGTAAACGCAAGAAGCCCAGCCAACATCCCCGCACCCAAGCGATAGAGCGTGCCCCTATCGCGTTCAACCCTTTCTCTAATTATTGAAATGTCGCCTTTAACAAGCTCGTCAATCGTTACATCCAGTTGTTCAGACAGCAGTAGGAGACTCTGGATGTCGGGGTACGTTTTACCGCGCTCCCAATTACTGATGGTCTGACGTGTTACAAAAATGCGCCTTGCAAGATCCTCCTGGGACAAACCAGCATCGAGTCGATACTGTTTAAGGCGTTTTGGCAGCTGCATGGCGTTCCCTTCGAATGCATTTCAACTCTTATTGGGCGGCTACACAACAGAAGCCGGCAAGCAAAGCGTAATCCCAAAATCAAACCCATACGGATGGCTGAGCGCAGATTAGAGTGTCAAAAATCTTTGACACATACGCTACCTGCTCTTTCTTGCAACTCGGACGCTATCGAATCGATCGGTTTGGCTACGTCCCAAATCGATCACATCCCTAATCAATCAAAAAGGGGCGCTTCCGGATTGGAAGCGCCCCTTTAAGATGCAAGAAGCAATTAAGCCTCGAGAGCCTTCTTGGCGATGGTAGCCAGCTCGTTGAAGGACTCGATGTCCTCGTAAGCCATCTGAGCCAGGACCTTGCGGTCGAGCTCGATGCCGGCAACCTTCAGGCCATGCATGAACTGAGAGTAAGAGATGTCGTTCAGGCGAGCAGCAGCGTTGATACGGGTAATCCAGAGAGAACGGATCTCGCGCTTCTTGTTGCGGCGATCACGATACTGATACTGCAGGGAGTGCTGGACCTGCTCTTTAGCATGCTTGTAAGTACGCGAAGCGGCACCGTAGTAACCCTTCGCACGGTGCATAACGGTACGGCGCTTCTTCTTGGCGGCAACAGCGCGCTTAATACGTGCCATGTTCTATCAACTCCTAGACGGTAAAACGAAAAACGGGAACGCGAACTTAGGCGAGACGCGACTTGATGACCTTGCGGTCGGCAGCGGCGATCTCGGTCTCCTGACGGAAGCCACGCTTACGCTTGGTGGACTTCTTGCTCAGGATGTGGCTCTTGAAAGCCTTGGCGCGCATAAGCTTGCCGGTACCAGTCTTGCGGAAACGCTTCTTGGTGCCGCTGTGGGACTTCATCTTAGGCATGAAATACTCCTTAATCGGTTACAGAACACTAGTTACTTGGTATCGCTTGCCGCTTTATCCTCATCGAAGGCGCCCTTAATCGGGGCGAGCAGCATAAGCATGTTACGGCCTTCCATCTTAGGCTTGGACTCGACCGTAGCGTAAGGCTTGAGATCCTCGGCGAGACGCTCGAGAACGTTAAGGCCCTGCTCCGGGTGAGCCATCTCACGGCCGCGGAACATGATGGTGATCTTAACGCGTGCGCCCTTCTTGAGGAAACGCAGAACGTGGCCCTTCTTGGTCTCGTAGTCGCCAACGTCAATCTTGGGTCGGAACTTCATTTCCTTGACCTCGACCTTGGACTGGTTCTTACGAGCAGCCTTGGCCTTCATGGCCTGCTGGTACTTGAACTTACCGTAGTCCATGACCTTGCAGACCGGCGGCTCCGCGTTGGGAGCGATCTCGACCAGGTCGAGACCCTGATCGTCGGCGACGCGCTGGGCATCGCGGATGGCGAACAGGCCGAGCTGAGAGCCATCGACGCCAATCAAACGGCACGAAGATGCAGTGATCTCGTCGTTGATGCGGGTGTCATCAGACTTAGCTATTTTCCCTACCTCCATTCATAAAAAAATAACCCGGCGCTTCTCAGCAACCAGGTCGTACACATAGACTTCCTCGATTTGAGGAAGAGAATCTAAGTTGTATGACCAGTCAGCTGCTCATTGGCGCCAAAAGGTGGGAACCCTCGGGTTCCTCTTTAGGGCATTGCGGGAACAACGCCTTGCGAATAATAACACGTACAGCGCGTTATCACATTACGTACACGAAAAAGGGGCCTTGACCCCCTTGAACGCTCGCTTGCATGCATGGTGCCCGAGGCGAGACTCGAAGGGCCTTCGCTTCGCGAAGCCCCGGGCTTCGGGCGCGTGGCGCCCTCGCCACGCTCCGCTACAAACAGGCCACAGGCCTGTTTGCTTAACGCTTCGCGCGCTCACGCGAGTTCGGCACGAAAAAGGGGGCCGCAACCCCCTTGAACGCTCACTTGCATGTATGGTGCCCGAGGCGAGACTCGAACTCGCACGTTGTTGCCAACGGTGGATTTTGAGTCCACTGCGTCTGCCAATTCCGCCACTCGGGCACGCAATGCGTGAGTTAGTTTATCACAGCTTTCTACCGATTAGTCCGAAAATGGAACTTCGAGCATTTCGATGAGTTCGACCGTGCGGAGCATCTCGCGCTGACGGCATCCACGACCGTCGACCGAAGCCTCACCCATCTGGTTATCGTAAGGGTCCTCGCGCATGCCGTCGAAAGAGGGCTCAAACTCTGCCTGGAATCGATTGTTGGCCACCATACGCCACGGGTCGAGATTGCCAAAGTAGTGACGGCGGCGCCACTCCTCCCCCATCCTGCGAGCAGAAGATCCAAATGACACGTCGGCGTTGAGCCAACCGGTCTGCGGCGTATAGAACTCTGCCCAGTCGTGCGACCCCACCGAATCGGGCGCAACGTACAGGCCGCTCTGCCAACGGGCAGGCACGCCCGCGATACGGCACATGGTGATAAACGTGAGCGCCATAACGCCGCAATCGCCGCGGAGCGAATGCGCGCAGTCATCGGCAATAGATCCCAAAAGCAAGTACGGCGGCTGATAGCGATAGTCGATGTACTGCGTCAGGTAATCATAGATAGCACGGGCGCGATCGAGCGGATCCTCGAGCCCGTCAATGACACGGGCTGTCAGCTGCTGTAGATACGGCGTGAATGCAATGTGCGGACGGTCCTCGGAGGTGTCCACGGGCAGTGGCGCGTCCATGCAAGGATGCATCGGAAGCGTACCCCCATAGACATCACGATAAGCGGCATCAATTTGATAGCGATAGGTCACCGAGAATGAGCGCTCACTCGAAGAAGACCACGAGGCGGTACGCGCCGAAGCATTCGCGGGGGCAACAGCACCCTCCGGCGTCATATCGAGAACCTCGATATGAGACTGTTGACGACAGGCGGCGGCAACGGGTAGCCGCGCGCGAACAGTCTCTCCATCTAGAGCACCGGGGACAGACACGGACGCTTTAAGCGTAATGACGCGAGCCAATCCGTTTTGTGACTCCATCTCCTTGAGCATCTCGTTGCGCAGTGCTATTCCGCCCGTAGAATCGGGCCGCATGCCGGGAACCTCTTTGGGATATACGCGAAGCGAATCGAGGAAGTTGTCGAGAACGAACAGTTCGCCATCGATAAAGCGCCAGTCAATACGCTTACGATTAATCAGGTCATCAAACTGCTCTTCGGTAAACTCTGGCCACTCCTCGCGAATCATCGCAATAGCCTGATCGCGCGACACCGAAAAATGAAGCGGCGTCTCGAGCATGCGATACCGCTCGGCACGAACACAAGCAGCCAGCGAAGGCTCGGGGTTCTGCTCCAGAAGGCGATCGCAGGCAGCAACAGCCTGCATCAAATACCCGGCATCCTTAAGACGAAGAATCTCAGGCGGTAGCCCAATATCGAGATGGCGAAAATCATCACTGCAAACATCAACAGAGCAGCCAACAGGACCCTCGTCAATAACCTTCCCATCCGAAGGCAGTACATTAATAACAGCCATACCAAAACTCCAAGTCACTAGAACGCTTGAAGCCCATTGTAGCGAGATAAAAAAGAAAGCCCCAATTAAGGAGCCCCCAACACTGATAAACGGTGCCTATAAAAAATGAATTCAGCCCAGTAACCCTGCGGCGTTAAACGAAGGAAGCCCCGTCCCCCGGAGCTGTTTCCTTGGCGCGACTTCTGGCAAAGCCAGGTGAGCGCAAAGGAAACAGTGTAGGGGGACGGGGCTTCCGGTGGGAAGTTTAACGACGCTTACGCCTTGTTGACGGAGCCAAACTCCTCCATGAGCTCCTTGGTGCGGGCAACGATGTTGTCGCGACCAGGCTTGAGGAGCTTGCGGGGGTCAAAGCCCTTGCCCTGCTGATCCTTGCCAGCCTCGATGTACTCGCGGACGCCCTTGGCGAAGACGAGCTGCAGGTCGGTGTTGACGTTGATCTTGGAGATGCCCAGGGAGATGGCCTTCTTGATCTGATCCTCGGGGATGCCGGTGCCACCGTGCAGGACGAGGGGCAGGTCGCCGGTCTGGGCCTTGATCTCGCCCAGGCGCTCGAAGGAAAGGCCAGCCCAGTCGGCGGGGTACACGCCGTGGATGTTGCCGATGCCGCAGGCGAGGAAGTCGACGCCCAGGTCAGCGATCTGCTTGCACTCAGCAGGATCAGCGAGCTCGCCGCTGGAGGTCACGCCGTCCTCGGTGCCGCCGATGCCGCCGACCTCGGCCTCGATGGACATGCCCTTGGAGTGGGCAAGTTCAACGAGCTCCTTGGTGCGGTCGAGGTTAAGCTGGAAGGTCTCCTCGTGAGAGCCGTCATACATGATGGACGTGAAGCCGGCCTCGATGCACTTAAAGCAGTCCTCGTAAGAACCGTGATCGAGGTGAAGGGCGACGGGAACGGTAACGCCCGTGGCCTCGACGGCAGCCTTGACCATGTCGGCGCAGACCTTGAAACCGCCCATCCACTTAGCGGCACCAGCGGTGCACTGAAGGATCAGCGGAGACTTGGCCTCCTCGGCGGCCTGGAGAATAGCCAGGGTCCACTCGAGGTTGTTGGTGTTGAAGGCACCAAGACCGTACTTGCCGGCCTCGGCCTTCTTGAGCATGTCTGCTGCGTTGACGAGCATAAAAGAAACCTCCTGTAAGGTTGCTCCGATAACGCCTGAGATTTTACCACGGCGCACCCGAGCATAAACGTTCGTTTGTTCACGAATATCGTCCAAACAGACTTTTTTGACCGTTTGCCCTACGGAATCGACCCGTTGGGGAAAAATAGCTTGACGTTTGGACGCTTCTCGTGCTTCAAAAGCCGACTATTAAGCTACATCCGCATGAAAGGGTTCTGCATGAGCTCGCGTGCCATGGTGGTCGAATCGCCATGGCCGGTTAGGCAAACGGTATCGGGCGGGAGAAGCCGGGCGAGCTTGGAGAGCGAGCGCAGAATCGCCGCCTCGTCTCCTCCAGAAAGATCGGTGCGGCCGTGCCCACCCGGAAACAGGGTGTCGCCCACAAAGGCAATGTTCCCCTGCTCGGTGGCAGCAAACAAGACGATCCCGCCCGGCGTATGCCCTGGCGTCTCGATCACCTGCAGGTAGATATCGCCCACCTCGATAGCATCGCCCTCGGCGAGCAGGCGTGTCGGCTCCCCGGGGTCAGGCGTCTCAATGCCCCACATAGCTCGCTGTTCCTCGATGTTCGCATGCGGCACCGCCGCATCCTTAGCACACAGCTCATACTGACAGCCCTCGCCAACGGTGGTTCGCACGCCTACAACACCACCAACATGATCGGCATGGCCATGAGTGCATACGGCGCCAAACAAGCGTACGCCGGGATGCTCGGCTCGAATATGCTCCACCAGGCGTTCGCCTTCCCATGCGGGGTCGATAATCACGCACTCATTGTCCGAAATAACAGCATAGCTATTGGTCTGAATGGGACCGTTTACGAGCGTCTCGATCTCGACCGATCCCTTGGGAGTTAAATCCAAGGACACAGCGCTCATGTCCCTCTCCTCTCTATAGAACTCGAGGCATCAAACGATGCCTCGAGTGTAGCGAATATCGATAATGTGGCACGTTCGTCGCGACTAAACGCGGCGCTTAAGCTGGGCTCCACCCTCACCGGGCATCAGGCGGCGCGCGTCGTAGACCGAGTCAACGCTGCTGATGGAGGCCAGCAGCGGATCCAGACCACTCGCGTCCGAGATCT
Source organism: Collinsella sp. AF14-35 (assembly GCF_003464565.1). Lineage (NCBI taxonomy): Bacteria > Bacillati > Actinomycetota > Coriobacteriia > Coriobacteriales > Coriobacteriaceae > Collinsella > Collinsella sp. AF14-35. Next base: position 69,398 of record NZ_QRZD01000010.1, on the reverse strand, counting down.
CGACCATAAAGCGCAGGGTTGCAATACCCTCGCGGTTGGTCGACGTGGCGGCAGAAAGGATATTGCCGCCCGCATCGCCAATGGCAATGGTGACATCCTTGAGAAGGCCCATGCGGTCCAGGCACTCGACCACGATCTCGACCTGGAAGAGGGTGTCGGCAGCGCCGTCCCACTCCACTTCGATCATGCGCTCGGGATGCTCCATAAGACCCTTGACGTTGGGACAGTTGGCGCGATGCACCGAAACGCCACGACCGCGCGTGATGAAGCCGACGATGTCGTCGCCCGTCACGGGGTTGCAGCAATGAGCCAGACGGACCAGTAGGCCGCTGTTGCTCTCGCCCTTGACGATAATGCCGTTACTGGCGCTCTTGCCGCGCTTTTGCGGCTTGCGGTTGGAGCCGCGAGCAGGCTGCTTCACGACCTCGGCGATAGCCTCGGCCTTGGTGAGCTGTTCCTCGGGCTTGGGGTCCAAGATTTGCTCGACCTTATTGCCCACAGCGCGCGGGGCAACCTTGCCGGCGCCGACGGCGGCAAACAGGTCCTCGAGCTGCTTGAAGTTAAACTGCTCCGCCACGGCGTTGAGCGCACGCGTCGAACGCGGCGTAGAAATGCCATAGCCACGCTTACGCAGGTCCTTAGCCAGCATATCGCGACCAGCAGCAGCGTCGTCGTCCTTGGTCGCAGCGGCAAAATAGCGGCGGATCTTTGACTTGGCGGAAGGTGTCTTAACGATCTTGAGCCAATCACGCGACGGCTTGGAACTCTTGTTAGTCAGAATCTCGACACGGTCACCCGTCTTAATCTCGTGCGTGAGCGGAGCCACCGCACCGTTGATTTTGGCGCCGACGCAATGGTTTCCCACCTCGGTGTGAACGGCGTAGGCAAAGTCGAGCGGCGTGGAGCCGGCACGAAGCGCCATGACCTCGCCCTTGGGCGTAAAGACAAAGATCTCCTGATCGAAGAGGTCGACCTTCAGCGAATGCAGGTATTCCTTGGCATCGGTGATCTCGTCGGAAGCCGCCCAATCGAGCGAATGCTTGAGCCAGTTGATCTGGTCGTCCAAACGTTGAGCGTCATTGGTCTTGGAAGCAGACGATCCGCCCGACTTCTTATATAGCCAGTGGGCGGCAATGCCGTACTCGGCCTGCTCATGCATCTCATAGGTTCGAATCTGAATCTCGAGCGGGCGAGCCGTGGGGCCGATGACCGTCGTGTGGAGCGACTGGTAGTTATTGACCTTGGGCATGGCGATATAGTCTTTAAAGCGGCCGGGCATGGGGTGCCACAGCGTGTGCACCGCGCCGAGCGTGGAGTAGCAATCGCGCACCGAATGCGTGATGACGCGCAGTGCCACCAGGTCGTAGATCTCGGAGAATTCCTTGCCCTTGCGCTTCATCTTTTGGTAGATGGACCAATAGTGCTTGGAACGGCCGTTGATCTGGAAGTCTTCCAGGCCAATGCGGTTGAGCTCGTCGGTGAGCGTCTTGATGGTCTCGGCCAGATAGCGCTCACGGACCTCGCGCGACTCCGCCACCATGCGTGCGATGCGCTGGTAGGCATCGGGCTCCAGGTAGAAGAAGGACAGGTCCTCGAGCTCCCATTTAATGGAGCTCATGCCCAGACGGTCGGCCAGGGGCGCATACACGTCCATGGTCTCGCGAGCCTTAAACAGGCGACGGTCCTCACGCAGGGCTGCAAGGGTGCGCATGTTGTGCAGACGGTCGGCAAGCTTAACGATGATGACGCGGATGTCCTTGGACATGGCGAGGAACATCTTTCGCAGCGTGAGCGCCTGTTTCTCGTCCATACTGTCGACTTCGATGTTGGTGAGCTTGGTCACGCCATCGACGAGCTCGGCCACCGTATCGCCAAACAGGCCGGAAACATCGGCAAGCGAGGTCTCGGTATCCTCGACGGTATCGTGCAGCAGCGCGGCGCACACTACATCGCAGTCCATCTTGAGATCGGCCAAAATGATGGCCACCTCGACGGGATGGTTGATGTACATCTCACCCGAGCGGCGCTTTTGGTTGCAGTGCTTCTCGGCAGCAAAGCAATAGGCCTGCTCCACCTTAGAAAAGTCGTCCTCATTCATATATTTGAGGCACAGGCGCTCCAGTTTGTCGTAGCTGTCCGCCATAATCTCGGGCGGCAGCTCATCGGCATGCTTATAGTGCTCCATCTCCGAGAACGGCTGGAGGGTGGAATCATGGGCGGTACGGGCTGCGGCATCCATCGAGGTCCCCTTCCCCTAGGCCCGCGGTACGATCGGGCGGTTAACTTTGGCTAGCATATCAGAAGCGCACGAATCGAGCGCCCAACTCCGGAAAGCCGAGAACTCCATGCGCGAGCGCAAGCCCTCCAAATAGCGAATTGACCTGCTCAATTGCACACGGCCGGGGTTTTCGGCCATCGCGATGCGACGGGTGTCGTCAAACCCCGAAACGCGACAGAAACCAAGCTCTTCGAAGATTCCCAGGCCACTTTCCACCGAGCGCTCGTCGACCGGCGTGCGAGCATCGATGGCAAGGCACATCTGCGCGATGTCGATATCGCTTGCGCAGAATGAATCATCCCCGGTCTTACCGCGGTTGGAGCGCCACATGGTCTGCAGCGCACGATAGAGTGTGACGAGTTCGTCGCGCTCGGGTGCGTAGCAGTCGAGCAGGCGCTCGTTGATGCGGGCGTCGCGCGACGAATAGAGCAGGTGGATCACGGCGGGCTGTCCGTCACGACCGGCACGCCCGCTCATCTGGTTGAACTCAATGGCGCCAAACGGCATGTGGTACAGCACGACATGGCGGATATCGGGCAGGTTGACGCCCTCACCGAAAGCCGAAGTTGAAACGATGCAGCTGAGGCTTCCGTCTCGGAATGCTTCCTCCACGCGGCGGCGATCGGAGCGCGCAAGCCCCGCGTTATAGAACGCGATATGGGTTGCGCAATCGGGCACACGCTTGCGCAACGTCTTGGCGAGCGCCACGGACTGGTCGCGCGAATTGACGTAAATGACGGTCTTCTCCCCCGTCGCCACGATCGACACCAAACGGTTCTCGCGGCTCGCAAGGTCGCGGTCGTCCTCGAGCTGCAGGTTCTCGCGCACCGTCTCGTCGACCACCGTGCGAGTAATCGGCAGCATGCGGGCAAGCTCGGCCACGACCGGAGCCGTTGCGGTGGCAGTCGTGGCCAGAACGACCGGATCGCCCAGGGCCTTGAGGATATCGGGCATGTCGAGGTATGCGCTTCGGTCGCCGCCCTTGGCAAGACCGGCATGGTGCGCCTCGTCAATAACGACAAATCCGATACGCCCCGAGCGCGCAAAGCGGTCGCGGTGAATAGACAGGAACTCAGGCGTCGTGAGCACGATGCCGGTGCGGCCCGAAGCCAGGTCGGCAAACACGTCATCGCGCGCTGCTTCCACGGTCTCGCCGGTCAGCACGCCGACGCCAATGCCGAGCGCAGCCATCGTCGATGAAAGATGATAGGCCTGGTCGGCAACGAGTGCGCGCAGCGGATAGACAAAGATGCTCGCACGCCCTCGAAGGACCGCCTCGCGCGCGGCGTGCACATGGAAGATGAGCGACTTACCACGTCCCGTCCCCATAACGGCCAAAACGCTCTGGTGGTCGGCGAGCGCGTCGAGTGCCTCGACCTGCGCGCGATGTGGCTGGTTCGAGCCGATAAAGCTATGGATAAGCGAGCGCGTGAGCTCGGTATAAGAAAGCTGGGCGAGCGTCTCGCGTTTACGCGACTCCAGGCGCAGGCCAGAATCCGCCGGCTGCACGCCGCGGCGAAGCTCGCATGCCGGATCGTCGATATTGGACGCCGCGGTATCGCGCACCAAGACATCTTTGATCATGAGCTTGGGCTTCACGCGTCCCTGCCAATGCTCGGCCACGGCCTCGAACACCAAGTCGACGGCGCTGTCGCAATTGATGAGCCTATCGATCTGCGGCACGCGGAACATGATGGCCGGCACACTCGCGGCGCCATCGGTCGCCACGAAGCGCATGTGTTCGCCGGTTTTGCCCACCACGGCGCGATCACACATCGTCACGCCCTCGGCGGCCAGCAACGGCACCTTATTGCCCTGGCCAAACGGCTCAAGACGGGAAATCTGCTCGATGGTCTCGATATTTAACTCGGAGAGGTCGACGGTGGCGGCAACCTCGTCAGTGTCCTCAAAGTCCTCGGCGGGAAGCTCCGATAGCACGGCCGAAAGGCGACGACGGAACTCGTCGAGCTTGGACGCCTCGATGGTCACGCCCACCGCACCCGCATGCCCGCCGCGACGAATCAGCAGATCCGAGCAGCGTTCTACGGCGTCGAACAGGTTGACCTTGCCCACCGAGCGACCCGATCCGCGCGCAACGCCGTCCTCAATCGAGAAGAGCAGAGCCGGCACGTGATAACGGTTGGTCAGGCGGCTCGCTACGATACCCTTGACGCCCTCGTGCCAGCCCTCGCCACCCACGACGATTGCGCGACCGCCGTCATAGGTCTCCTCGACCTTTGCCATGGCGTCGCGTGTGAGCTCCGCCTCGATCTCGCGGCGCTGACGGTTGATTTCCTCGAGCTCGGCTGCCAGTGCACTTGCCTCGATAGGATCGCGGGCAAGCAGCAGGTCGAGCGCCAGCTTTGGATCAGCCATGCGGCCGGCAGCATTCAGACGAGGGATGAGCGAAAACGACAGGCCGTCGGCCGTAATGGTAGAAAGGTCGGCCTTGGCAAGTGCGGCAAGCGCGATATAGCCGGGACGGGCCGTCGCGCGCATCTGCTGGATGCCCTCGGCGACCAGTGCGCGATTCTCGGGCGTGAGCGGCATCATGTCGGACACGGTGCCCAGCGCCGCGACCTCGATCAGCGAACGCCAATACGACGGCTTGCCCAAACGCTCGCCCAGGACCTGCACCAGCTTGAGTGCCACGCCGGCACCGGCAAGCTCGCGCGAGGGACCCTCGTCCTCGAGCTTGGGGTCGGTCAGGGGCACGCCCTGCGGCACCTGGTCGGACGGCTCGTGATGGTCCGTGACCACCAAATCGATCCCCAGGCTCTCCAGATAGGAGACTTCTTCCTTGGCGGCAATACCGTTATCGACGGTCACGATCAGCTGAGGGCGAGCGAGCTCGTTAACGCGGTCGAGCGCCGCGCGCGAAAGACCGTAGCCCTCGTCAAAGCGATGCGGAATAAACGGCGTGACATCGGCGCCAAACGTGCGCAGTGCCTCGGTCAACAGGCAGGTCGACGTAATACCGTCAACGTCAAAATCGCCAAAGACCGCAATGTGCTCGTGGTTGCAAATAGCACGCTCGACGCGGTCGGCAACGACCGACATGCCCGGGATAATGAGTGGGTCGGCCCAGTCGCGATCGAGCGAAGGCGTCAAAAACAGCTGACCTTCTTCGATGGATGTAATGCCGTGCGCGACCATAATACGCGCCACCAGCCCGGGAATGCCCAGGCCAGCCGAAAGCTCCTTTTCGAGCTCGGGGTTTTGCTGAGCGACCGCCCAGCGATGCGTCGTCTTAAGCGATGACATAGGCGCCCACCCCCGATAGGGGCAGGTCGCCGCGATACCTCTCACGGTTCATAGCGATGAGTCCTCTGTGTATGCCCGCTTCGGCAGGCAGATCTGTTGAACGGATTTATTATACCGTGCAGAGCAGACGCAAATCGCCGCAGCACGCCGCGGTTTCGGTAAACGATGCCGGTAATAGCCTCGAAATATTCGAGCGTTTCTGACGCACGGACGCATGCGAGCGTCTAGCATATCCATTCAAAACGGGTTCACGGGCAAAGGGAGTCACAAGCGCATATGAAGCAATGGGTTGGACTGGGCAAGTTTCTCGCGGGGCACATGCAGGTCATCGTTCCGATTTGCGTGGCGCTCGGCGTGCTCTTTCCCCAACAGATTGGCGTGCTCAAGCCCATCGTTCCCGCCCTGTTTGCCTTTATGACATTCCAAGGCGCGCTCAGCAACACCTTTCACCAGGTAACCGAGGTGTTCCGCCGTCCGTTGCACCTAGTCTTGGCGCTGCTCGTCTCGGCGGTGCTTATTCCCATCGCGGCGTATGCCATGGGGTCACTCTTCTTTGGCTCCAACCCCAACCTTGTCTGCGGCATTGTGCTCGAATACAGCGTGCCCGTGGCCGTCACCGCTTTTATGTGGATCAGCATGTTCGGCGGCAACGGCCCGCTCGCGCTCACCATCATCCTGACGTCCTCGGTCATCTCACCTGTGACGATTCCGCTTACGCTCAAGCTCCTGCTGGGCGCCACCGTCTCGATCGACGTGCCGAGCATGATGCAGAACATGGCCTTTATGATCGCCATCCCCGCTGTGCTCGGTATTGCCATCAATGAACTCACGCGCGGCTGGGGCCACGAGAAACTCTCTCCCGCGCTCTCGCCCGCCTGCAAGTTCATGATGATGGGTGTCATCGCGTCCAACTCCACCGCTATGAGCGAGTACGTGCTACACATAAACGCGGTGCGCCTGGAAGTCGCCCTCTTTATTTTGGTCTTCGCCATCAGCGGCTTTGTCGTCGGTTTTCTGGTCGCACGTGCGCTGCATCTGCCATATAGCGAGACGACTACCATGTGCTTTACCTGCGGCATGCGCAACATCTCTTCGGGTGCCGTCATCGCCACGCAGTACTTTCCAGGCGAGGTCGTGTTCCCCGTCATGTGCGGCACGCTGTTTCAGCAGGTGCTGGCCTCGATTATCGGGCATCTCTTTGAGTGCCTAACCGGCGAGGAGCGCACCAAACAGCGCAAGCGGGTCGAAGCCGGCCGCGACGCGTTGGCACGCTAGGCTGTCCGCATTACGCGGGTGCTAGTCTTGCTATACGAGCGTTTCCAGATGCGCACGCAGACGCTCAGCATCGATATCGAGCGTCGTCTCGGCATTGACTTGGGCCAAACGATAGCCGACAAAGTAGGGCGAAACCACCCAACGCGGCAGCGCCTTGGCAATGGTCCGACCGCCCAGGTGATAGAAGAACAAGTTGTACGACTCTGCGCGACCACCGTGGTGCTCGTTTAGGATATAGCGCAGAGCTACCTGGATCGCATCGGCAAAGAGATCCGCCTCGGCTTGGTCTCGTGCGTCATCGCTGGCGGCGATTCCCTGCGGGGCTGAAACGTTGATCTCAAAGAACCCCATGATCGGTTCGGCTGAGATATTGACCGAGATTCTCCCCTGTTGCCAGACATTGATGCCTTCGAAATTGGCGGAAGCCAGCGAAGCATAGCCGTCTTCCTGCTCCAAACCCACAATCTGCATGTGCGGATGGACCAGACTGCCGCCCGAAAGTGGGCCCTTGTTCTTGTACATGAGAACGCTGCGATACTGTCGGGAGTCAATCATCCGCTGCCAGCAATCCAGGGCAAACCGCATAACATGATGCAGCTCGTCCGGCGCATAGGTCACCAGGTCGGCGTCGTGGTCGGACGACTCAATCAATACGGTCTGGCGAGTGGCCCGCAAGGTCTTAAACTTATTCTCGAGCCAGATGCAGCCACCGTCGCGCCGGATGATATTGGCGAGTTCCTCGGTATCGCAAAAGGGGCACGCGGTGCCGGGACGACGGTTGTCGTCGGGCTTACCGTTCGCCTGCTGAACGTCAAATACCAGCGCCACGGGTTATACCTCCAGCGGCACGATCTTGGTGCCATGGAGTTCGGAGACGCCCAGTGCCGCCGCCACGGTATCGCGATTGGCCGTGGAAATGCCGCCACCGGGAAGAATGGTCAGGCGGTCGCCCGCATACTCGACAAGACGCGACAGGTGCTCCAGGTTGTCCTCGATCGGCGTTCCGGCAGCACCACCATGCGTCAGGATGCGCGTGATGCCGCAGTCGGCGAGTGTGTCAATGGCATCGAGCTGAGCCTCGGGCGAGAGCTGGTCAAAGGCCATGTGGAAAGTGATGTCGATAGGATCGCGCTTGCACTCCTCGGTCGCACAGCCCGTAGCCATCACGAGGGCGCCGAGGGTGAGCTCGTCGAGCGCCCAGCCGCCGGCACAGAGCTTGCAGCAGCCAAAGACCAGGCCGTCAACGCCGGCGCTCACGGCAAGACCCAAGTCCATCTCCATCATGCGCAGCTCGTCCTGGTTGTAGTGAAAGTCACCGCCACGCGGGCGAATCATGCACATCACTCGCGCGTCATGCTCGTGAGCATAGCTGACCGTAGTGCTGATAACGCCGGCCGAGGGCGTGGTACCACCGACGGCAAGGTTGTCGCACAACTCGATGCGCTTAGCACCGGCATCGATAGCCGCCGGCACACGCTCAAAGTTCTCGGCACAAAACTCGTACAGCATAGATAGCCCCCAGGAGACATTTCGATTTTCACACGGCATTGTCGCACGTTAAATAGCAACCCGCACGATGGAACAAAACCTTGACAAGGAGTGTCCCAAAGTGCCGGCACATAAGGAACGTCCCCAGGTGCCACCTTGAGCGATGGGTACTCATTTAAGTACGTCCCCAATGAGTACCCGCAGGGGACAGACAGACCGGACTCCCTATACGACAACTGTGTAACACATACTATGTGTCATATAGTATGTGTTACACAGTATACTACGAAAGGAGCTGTGCGGATGGAGGCACAGATGAAGCGCAGCTTCCTCGAGGCCTGCGTGCTCGCGGCCGTCTCGGGCGAGGAATCCTACGGCTATCAGATCGTGAAGGACGTGCCCGCGAGTATGGGGCTCACGGAATCCACGCTCTATCCGTTGCTCAAGCGCCTGGAGAAGGCGGGCTGCATCACCGCGCGCTCCGCCGAGCACAACGGGCGGCTGCGGAGGTACTACCGCATCACGGACGCCGGGCGCGAGCGTATCGCCGAGTTCCTCGCCGAATGGCCATCCGTGCAGGAGATCTACCGTTACGTGGAGGGGGCGCACCATGACGCGCGATGAGTTCTTGAACCGGCTGGGCGAGCTTCTGGCCTGCCTGCCGGCAGATCAGGTAAAGGAAACGCAGGAGTTCTACGCGGAGGCCATCGCCGACCGTATGGAGGACGGCATGACGGAGGCCGAGGCTGTGGCCGCCATGGGCACGCCCGGTGAGGTCGCCGAGGCAACGCTCGACGAACTGCCCGCCGTGCCGCGCGCGATCGCGAGGACCAAGCGCAAGAGCACGGCACTTCTATGGGCGCTCGCCATCGTGGGCTCTCCGGTATGGATTCCGCTGCTGCTCGCGTTCGTCGCCGTTGCCGCTGCAGTCTACATCTGTATTTGGGTTCTTGCGCTCTGCGTGTGGATCGTGGCCGCGGCATTCGGGGGCGCGGGCCTGGTAGGGCTCCTGTTCGCCGTGGACGGCATCATTATCGGGCATGTTCCGTACGTTTTGGCCTCGATGGGAATGGGATTCGCTTCCATCGGTGTGGCGCTCCTCACGGGAGCCGGCGCCTGGACGGCGTCCAAGCAGATCGCGCGCCTCTCTGCCCTTTGGGCGAAGAAAGCCGTTTCGCCCTTCTGGAAAGATCGAGGCAATAAGAGCCGCATGGGCGCCGAAGCGGCGCCGCTCACGGCATAGGAAGGAGTGCAAACATGTCCAGCGTAAAAAGGATTTACCTTGCCGTAGCGAGTGGGCTTGTTGCCACGGGGCTCGTCCTGGCTGCTATCGGATTTGTGGCCTCCGGCTTTAACCTCGCTGTGCTCAACACGCAGATCGACCTGCGCGATGACACCATCATTCTGGGTGGTGTTGAAATAGACGACCCGACAGGGCTTCCACTCATCGAGCAGCTTGCCGAGGTCGGCGAGATCCATATTGGATCTGCAACGACTGGTTCGTCTTCTCCTCGCAAATGATCGAGCTCGTAGCAGCCGTCCCCCCCTTCGGGCGCACCACGACGGGCATGAGCACGCCGCGCTCGGAGCCTTTTTGCGAGACCTTCCGTCACGCTCTTCCTGCGTGGTGAACCGGTCATCGACCGACGAGAGGCTGATGGGAATCTCTCGACTTCGGGCCAATCCCGCTCACCGATCTGGTCTTCCTTCGTGATGCGCACATAAGCGAGCAGACACCGCGCAGTGCTTCAGCGCGGCCGCACTTCCACGTCTATGACGGAGGTGCCCGGCGGCGTCTTGGCAATCCCCTTGTTTGCAGGCGTTAGCGCGTGGGGATCGCCCACTCGGGGGTCGAGGCCGCCGAGGACGGCGGCGAACCTCGCGGTGTCATTCGACATCGCGAGGTTCCCGGACCATGACCACCTGGCCTCGTACCGCGGCATAGCCCCAAGGGTGAGGAGCTTCGGCACGTCGATCAGGGCGCCCGCGCAGCGTCGGCCGGTCCGCCGTTCGGCAGAACGGCGGAAGTCCCTAGCCGCCCAGGTAAGCCTTGCGGACGTTGTCGTCGTGCAGGAGCTCTTGGCCGGTGCCGGTCATGGTAATCTTGCCGGTCTCGAGCACGTAGCCGCGTGTGGCGATCGAGAGCGCCATCTGCGCATTCTGCTCGACCAGAAGCACCGTGGTGCCGGCCTTGTGCAGGTCCTCGACAATCTGGAAAATCTGCTCAATCAGAATCGGCGCCAGGCCCATGGAAGGCTCGTCGAGCATGAGCAGCTTGGGGTTGCTCATAAGGGCACGGCCCATGACGAGCATCTGCTGCTCGCCGCCCGAAAGGGTGCCGGCGACCTGGCGGCGGCGCTCCTTCAGGCGCGGGAACTGCTCGTAGACGCGCTCAAGGCCCGGAGCAACCGTGGACTTGGGCTGTGTATAGGCGCCCATCTCCAGGTTCTCCTCGACCGTCATCTGCAAAAAGGCGCGACGGCCCTCGGGAACCTGGGCCAGGCCCTTGCCCACCAACTTGTCGGCAGGCGTATGGGTAATGTCCTCGCCCATAAACTTGATGGAGCCGGTCTTGGAACGCAGCAGGCCCGAGACGGTTTTAAGCGTTGTAGACTTGCCGGCACCGTTCGCGCCGATCAAGGCCACGATCTCGCCCTCGTTGACGTTAAAGGAGATGTCCTTGATGGCGTGGATAGCGCCGTACCAGACGTTGATGTTGTAGACGGAAAGCATCGGCTCTGCCATTTAGTTCTCCCCCTTATCCTGCTTGCCCAGATATGCCTCAATTACGGCATCGTTGTTCTGGATCTCCTCGGCCGTGCCCTTGGCGATGACCTTACCAAAGTTGAGCACGCAGATGCCCTCGCAGATGTTCATGACGAGCGACATATCATGCTCGATAAGCATAATGGCGATGCCAAAGGTGTCGCGGATCTTAACGATGTTCTCCATGAGCTCCGCGGTCTCGGACGGGTTCATGCCGGCGGCAGGCTCGTCGAGCAGCAGCAGTTTGGGGTTGGTGGCAAGCGCGCGGACGATCTCCAGACGACGCTGGGCGCCGTAAGGCAGCGAGCCGGCCTGCTCGTTTGCCAGGTGCTCCATATCAAAGATGGACAGCAGCTCCATGGCGCGCTCGTGGGCGGCCTTCTCGTGCTTCCAGTACGTCGGCAGACGCAGCACGCCCTCAAAACCAGAGTAGCGCTCCTGGTTGTGCAGGCCGACCTTAACGTTGTCCTCCACCGTCATGGTGTTGAACAGGCGAATGTTCTGGAACGTACGGGCGATACCCATACGGTTGACCTGATAGACCGACTTGCCCGAGGTGTCCTCGCCGTCGAGCAGGATAGTACCGTGCGTGGGCTGGTACACCTTGGTGAGCAGGTTGAAGACCGTGGTCTTACCGGCACCGTTGGGACCGATCAGACCGGCGATCTCGGTCTTACCGATGGTCAGGCTAAAGTCGTCGACTGCCTTAAGGCCGCCAAATTCAATGCCCAAGTGGATGCACTCGAGCGCCGGGCGCTGGCCCAGGTCGCGGTCGGGAACGATGGCGCCAGAAGGATACGGGACCATCTTGCCCTTGTTGAACTCAAACTTACTGGGCATCGGCTGCCACCTCCTTCTTGGAAGCAAAGCGGTCCTTAATGCGTGCGAAGAACGACTTGAGCTGCGGGTTGTTGGTAAAGATCATGACCAGAATCAGCACGATGGCGTAGATGAGCATGCGGTAGTCCGAGAACTGACGGAGCAGCTCGGGAAGCACCGTGAGCAACGCCGCCGCGATGACGGAGCCGCGCATATTGCCCAGACCGCCCAGGACCACGAACACCAGGATGAGGATGGACGTGTTGAAGTCGAACTTGGTGGCGGAAAGCTGCGAGAAGTTACCGCCGAAGAGGGCTCCGGCAGCGCCGGCGAGAGCGGCGGAAACCACGAAGGCGATCATGCGGTACTCGGTGACGGAGATGCCCACGGACTCGGCAGCGATCTTGTTGTCGCGCACGGCCATAATGGCACGGCCGGTACGGCTGCGAACCAGGTTGAGCACGATCACGAGTGCGACCATGACCAGGATGGCACCGGCGAGGAAGGTCGAGTACGTCGACACGCCCGATGCGCCCTGCGCGCCCTTGATGATGGCGGTGCCGTCCTCGAGCAGGTGCAGGTCGTCGATCGTGGAGTTACCTGTGATGTTAAAGATCACATGCAGGCCGCGGGAGTCGACGCCCACGATAAGGCAGGTGACGATCTCTTTGATGATCTCGCCAAAGGCCAGCGTCACGATAGCCAGGTAATCGCCGCTCAGGCGAAGGACCGGGATGCCGATCAAGAAGCCCAGGATGGCGGCAGCGATGGCACCGACCACGATGCTGATGATAAGGCGCACCGGATCGGAGGGAACGGCGCTCTCCAGCGCGACGGCGGTGACGATTCCCGTATAGGCACCGACACTCATAAAGCCCGCGTGGCCCAGCGACAAGTCGCCCGCGATGCCGACGACGAGGTTAAGGGAGATGGCCATGACGATATAGGCCGTGATGGGAACCAGCTGACCGGCGATCATGCGCGGAATCATGTGGTTGGACTGCATAAAGAACACGATGGCGAACGCCACAAGGCACATGGCGTACGTAACAAAGTCGTGACGCGTCTGCTTGTCTTTAAGAAACTTCATAACGCTCACCTACACCTTCTCGGGGACGTACTTGCCCAAGAGGCCGGCAGGCTTGACGAGCAGGACGATGATCAGAACACCAAAGACGATGGAGTTGGCAAGGCTCGTGGAAATGTAGGCCTGCGCCATCGCCTCGATGATGCCGATGAGAATGCCACCGACAAAGGCGCCGGGGATGGAGCCGATACCGCCGAAGACGGCGGCGTCGAAGGCCTTGATGCCAGGCATGGCACCCGTCGTGGGCTGCAGCACCGGCGAGTAGGAGCACAGCAGCACGCCGGCGATGGCGGCAAGGGCAGAGCCGATGGCAAACGTCATCGAGATGGTACGGTTGACGTTGATGCCCATGAGCTGAGCGGCGGCCTTGTCCTCGGACACGGCGCGCATGGCTTTGCCCATCTTGGTCTTACCTGTAAAGAACATCAGACCGGCCATGATAACCAGGCAGGCGACGATGGTGACGAGCGAAACGGCGCTCACGTTGAACTTGGCCAAGAACTCCGGCACCGGGAAGGTAACGAGCGAAGTGAAGTTCTTGGGCGTGGCGCCCCACAGAAGCTGCGCGGCATTCTGCAGGAAGTAGGACACGCCGATGGCCGTGATCAAAACGGCCAGCGGGCCTGCTTGGCGCAGCGGCTTATAGGCCAGACCCTCAATGAGAACACCGAGAACCGTGCAGACCACGCAAGAGAGAATTACAGATGCCCAACCCGGGAGGCCGAGATACGACGTGGCGCAGAACGAGACATAGGCACCGACCATGATAACGTCGCCGTGAGCGAAGTTCAGCATCTTGGCGATACCGTAGACCATGGTGTAGCCCAACGCGATGATGGCGTAGACGCTGCCCATGGACAGGCCGTTGACCAGGTATTGGATAAAGACCGTCATGTTCCACATCCCCCTTTCGAATAGGTTTCCAGTTAATGTATGAAACAGGGACGTTACACTGTCCCTAGATACCAAGCAAGCAGGGAAGGCCAAACCTCCCCTGCTTGGGATCAAAACCGCTCTATGTAAGGCGGCTTATTAGGCCTGTACGTACTTGCCGTCGGTGATGACGTACGCCGTGGGCTCCTTCTGGACCTGGCCCTTATCGTTCCAGGTGAGCTTGCCGGTCAGACCGTCAACGGTAATCTTGAGCATAGCCTTAGGCAGCTTCTCGGCGACCTCGGTCGGGTCGGCGTCGACACCAAGACCGGCCTCCTCGAGGGCCTCGGCCACCGCGTGCACGCCGTCGTAAGCGTCGGCGGCAAACTGGTCCGGAGTCTCGCCATACTTATCCTTGTAAGCGTTGACGAAGTCGGCGTTCTTCTCGTCGTCGGCGGAGAACGGGGTCATGAGCAGCAGACCCTCGGCAAGAGAGGTGTCGAAGCCCTCAACGCCCAGGATGCCGTCCATGCCGTCGCAACCCATCATCTTGACGTCGTAGCCCATGTCCTTGGCGTTCTTGAGCAGGACGGACGCTGGCGTGTAGTAGATCGGCGCAAAGATCATGGTGGCACCGGCCTGCTTGGCCTTGGTCAGCTGGTTGGTAAAGCTCGTGGCGGAGTCGTCCTTAAAGGTCTCCTCGTCAACAATCTCGAGCTTGGATTTAGCGGCCTGAACCTTAAAGGAATCTGCGATGCCCGAAGAATAGGCGTCGCCGGAGTTATAGAACAGTACGAACTTCTCGTCCGCATACTTCTGCGCCAGGAACTTGGCAGCGTTGACGCCCTGGTTGGGATCGGTAAAGCAAACCTGGAAGACGCAATCCTTGCCCTTGGTGACGTCCTCGGAGGACGCGGACGGAGTGATCATGAACGTCTCGGGGTCGTTACCGCACTCGGCGGCAACGGCAACCGACGCGCCCGTGGTGGTCGGGCCGACGAGGGCCTGCATGCCCCAGTCGAGCAGGGTGTTAAAGGCGTTGACGGCCTTCTCGCCGTCGGCCTGGTCATCCTCGGCCTTGCTGGCAAGCGGCAGCTCCTTGGTCGAGAAATCCTTGCAGCCAAGCTCGACACCCTGGGTAACGGACTTGCCGTAGGACGCGTTGGCGCCGGTCAGCGGTCCGATGGTGCCGATCTTAAACGAAGCGTCGCCCGAAGCGGAACCGCTGTCGCCGCCGTTGGAGGAGCAGCCAGCTAGAATGGACATCGCCCCCAGACCTGCTGCGCTCGCGATAACGCTCCTGCGATTCATAACAGGGTTCAATGACTTACCGGTGAGGCTCGACATGCGGCTCTCCTCTCAAATCTCGTCGGGTTTCGGTTACCCAACAGGCCATCCTTCGCCGTGTTCGGCGTTCGCAAAATAGTAGACGCTTTAGTTGAGAAAAGTGGCGATTATTTCAACTATTCTTTTGTTTTGTCCGTTTATCCATAATTATGCGTATTTCTATTGGTTTATGCAGTTTAGCCACTTTATTGTGTGAAAGTAATGTTTCCATTCTGTTACAAGCTTCCCTGTCCTGATTTAAACGGCCTCACCGGTAGCGCTTTATACGCACTTAGGCGGCGATGTACTTGCCGTCCTGGATCACATAGGCTGTAGCGGGCTTCTCGACTTGGCCCTCGTCGTTCCACGTGAGCTCGCCCGTCAGGCCCTCGATCTTGATCTTGCGCATGGCCTTGGCAAGATCGCCGGCAATGTCGGCGCCGTCGGCCGTAATATCGATGTCTGCCTTATCGATCGCCTCGACAATCGCGTGGACGCAGTCATAGGCATCGGCGGCAAACTGGTTGGGCGTCTCGTCGTAGGCCTCCTTATATGCCTTGACGAAGTCGGCGTTCTTCTCGTCGTCGGCAGAGAACGGGGTCATGAGCAGCACACCCTCGGCAAGAGAGGTGTCGAAGCCCTCAACGGAGAGCAGGCCGTCCATGCCGTCGGTGCCCATGAGCGTCATGTCGTAGCCCATGTCCTTGGCGTTCTTGAGCAGGACGGACGCCGGCGTGTAATAGATCGGGGCAAAGATAAGCGTGGCACCGGCCTCCTTGGCCTTGGTGAGCTGGTTGGTAAAGCTCGTGGAGGAATCGTCCTTAAAGGTCTCGGTATCGACGATGTCGAGCTTGGACGCCTTGGCCTGCTCGGCAAAAGCGTCGGCAACGCCCGAGCTATACGTATCGCCGGAGTTGTAGAACAGGGCAATCTTGGCGTCTGCATACTTCTCGGCCAAGAACTTCGCGGCACTCGCGCCCATGGTGGGATCGGTGAAGCAAACCTGGAAGACCGTGGTCTTGTCCTTGGTAACGTCGAGCGACGATGCCGAGGGCGTGACCATGAGCATATCGTCGGCGATCTCGCCCGAGACGGCGACGGCGGCACCAGTCGTGACGGGGCCGACGAGCGCCTGCATGCCCCAGTCGCACAGGGTATTGAAGGCGTTGATAGCCTTCTCGCCGTCGGCGACGTCATCCTCGGACTTAAGCGAAATCTTGAGGTCCTTGGTCGAGAAATCCTTGGCAGCGAGCTTGGCACCCTTCTCGGCCGAAACGCCATAGGTTGCCGCGGCGCCGGTCAGAGGGCCGATAACGCCAATCTTGAAGGTCTTGCCGTCATCGGCGGAGCCGCCGTCCGAGTCACCCGACGAGCAACCAGCGAGTGCGGCGGTGCTGCCGAGCGCCGCGGCGCCGGCGAGAAAGTTCCTACGGCTGAGCGTGCTGTTGATGTTGAACATGGTGTCCCCCTTTTTCGCTGGCCGCGGTGCGGCCGTCTTGCGGTACGGGGCAAACCTTATGGCGCAAACGTTGACAGTTTGTTACGGAAGTTCATTTGTAGCGAGCATGTTTCCAATATTTCCGCAGCGTTTCGGGGGTGCCGTTTTGTGCGACTCCTGTTGCCTGGCAAGCACGCGCCCGCACTTCACGCTAGAATGCACTCAACCTATAAGCAGTTAATCCATCCACAAGATGCACGAAGGAGCTATCTATGAGCGAACCCCTGCGCACCGTGAACGTCGGTCTGATCGGCCTGGGAACCGTCGGCGGCGGCGTGGCCCGTCTGATCAAGAGCCACCACGATGAGTACCTGGCAGCCTACGGCATCGACCTTAAGCTGACCCGCGCCTGCGCGCTTGCCTGGGAGCAGGCCGAGGCGGCAGGCATTGAGCGCGAGGCTTTTACGAGTGACTGGCACGACGTCGTCACCGACCCCGCCGTCGACATCGTCGTCGAGCTGATCGGCGGCGAGCATCCCGCAACCGAGATCTTCACCACCGCCTTCGAGAACGGCAAGCACGTCGTCTCTGCCAACAAGGCCCTGCTGGGCCGTCACGTCGAGACGCTCGCCGAAAAGGCGCGCGCGTGCGGCGTGCAGATTAAGTGCGAGGCCAGCTGCGGCGGTGGCATCCCCATTGTCAGCACGCTCGAGCACGACCTAGTGGGCAACAAGATCCTGACCATCGCCGGCATCCTCAACGGCACCACCAACTACATCCTGTCGCGCATGGACGCCGAGGGCGCCGATTACGCTGACGTGCTCGCCGACGCACAGGCTAAGGGCTATGCCGAGGCCGACCCGTCCGCCGACGTCGACGGCTTCGATGCCGCCAGCAAGACGGCCATCCTCGCCTCCATCGGCTTTGGCACCCGCGTTACCACCGATGATGTGTACCAGCAGGGTATCCGCACCATCGGCGCCGAGGACATCGCCCAGGCCCGCGAGCTCGGCTACACCATCAAACTGCTCGGCATCGCCCGCAACACCGACGCTGGCGTCGACGTTCGCGTGCATCCCACGCTGATCCCCGCAGACCATATGCTCGCCAAGGTCAACGGCGCCATGAACGCCGTCTACGTGGTAGGCGACGCCGTGGGCGAGACCATGTTCTACGGCGCGGGCGCAGGCTCCTTCCCCACCGCGAGCGCCGTCGTGGGCGATATCCTGTCGCTCTCCGAGCAGATCAGCCGCGGCGTGGCTCCGCTGCCCGAGATTGAGCCCTATGGCCACAACCTCACCTTTAAGCCCATGGACGAGCTCCAGACCAAGTACTATGTGCGCCTGAAAGTCGCCGACCGCGTGGGCGCCCTGTCCGAGACGGTCGACATCTTTGCCAAGCACAACATCTCGATCTCGCTCATCAACCAGGTCGAGGACGGCAAATCGGGCGTCAGCGATGCCTGCTCGGTCATCTTCCTGACGCACCGCGCGCTCGAGAAGGACGTCCAGGCTGCCGCCGCCGAGCTTGCCAGCGTCGACTGCGTGGCCGAGGTCGCCAACGTCCTGCGTATCGAGGACGTCGAGGCCTGGACCGAAGGCGTCATGGCGAACTAGCCCAACGCTCGCCTAGCAATACGCGCCTTGAGGGCTCCCGTCCGATGTGGGACGGGAGCCCTTTTGTCACCTGCCCTAAGCACAACGGCAAAGCATATTTGCGCGAGCCGCTCATCGGTAACGCGGGCTACGTTCACCGATATGCAAACGCGGCCGATTCCGACTACCGCTACGCTGTGCTGCGAATGTCCGCCCGCGATGAGAGGAAGCACCATGTTGCTCGAGGGCAAGAAAGCAATCATCACCGGAGGCACACGCGGTATCGGCTATGCCATCGCCTGCCGTTTTATCGAGGAAGGTGCTGCCGTCACCGTCTTTGGCTCGCGCCAGGAGACTGCCGACACGGCCGTTGAGAAGCTGGCAGCCGCCTATCCCGACGCCAAGGTCTGGGGCCGCTCCTGCGACCTCACCTCGCTCGAAGCCGTGACCGAGGCCTTTACCCAGGCCGCAGCCGATATGGGCGGCTTGGATACAGTCGTCAACAATGCCGGCATCTCCCAGCGCTCGCCCCTTTTGGACTACACGGCCGAGGAGTTCGCAAAGGTCATGGACCTTAACGTCGTCGCTGTCTTTAATGGCCACCAGGCTGCCGCCAAGATCATGACCGAGGCAGGTCATGGCGGCACCATCACCACCACGAGTTCAATGGTCGCCAAGTACGGTCAGCCCTCCGGCGTCGGCTACCCCACGTCCAAGTTTGCCGTCAACGGTATGGTCCAGTCGCTCTCGCGCGAGCTCGCCCCCATGGGCATTCGCGTCAATGCCGTCGCACCCGGCGTGACCAAGACCGATATGGTCGCCAACCTGCCCGAAGAGGTCATCAAGCCCATCATCGCCACCATTCCGCTGGGTCGCATGGGCGAGCCCGAGGATGTCGCCAACGCCTTTGTTTTCCTGGCGAGCGACATGTCCTCCTACGTCACGGGCGCCGTGCTCCCCGTCGACGGAGCCGCCCGCTCCTAAGGAGCCACAAGCTTTGGCTTCAAGCTTCAACATAGCTCAACCAAAAAGGCGCGCCGTCTGAATCAACTGCAGACAGCGCGCCTTCTCCTGTTATGAAAGGGAAACTATGTCCCAGTATTTCGGATCAGAACGGGGCACGGTTTCCCCCAGGACCTCCTTGCGGAAGCTGCATCCCACTCTGAGCGCCCATTCCGGGACACAGCTTCCCAACGGCCCCCGTTTCGGAAACCACATCCCGTTCCGAGCCTTCAAAGCGGGACGCGGCTTCCCCGAGAAAGTATCGACTACTTACCGTCGTCGTCTTCGGCTTCTTCGCGCGCATAGAGCTCCAGCATGCGGCGGCGGTATTCGCGCACAGCGAGCTTGGCGCGCTCCAGGCGGCGGCGCTCACGCGGAGTCAGCTCGGACGGGTCGACCTCGTCTCCATAGGTCTTATCGGCAAGCAGGTGCGCCGCGTCCACGATGCGGGCATCGATGTGGCCGCTCGCCGCCTCGGCGGAAAGACGCTCGGCAATCGTATCGAGCGTAGGCAGGCCCTCGAATACGCGACCATGGCCATGCGAGGTCAGCAGCTCGTGCTCGCGCGCGAGCAAGCTCGCTAGGTCGTGGTGGGCGCGCAAGATGTCGAGCGCATCGGATGGATGCTCGGCAACCTCTGCCACGGCGGCGACCGGTGCGGCATCCACCACGCGGTAGAAGAGCTGCGCGAGCAATGGCATCAAGAACACCGTGATGGCACCGGCGGCAACCATGACCGACGCAATATCTTGCGACAGCGCGCCCGCGTTGACGGCAACGCTCGTAACGGCAACGATGATCGGCAGCGCCGTGGTGCAGTACAGGGCCACGGTAATGCGACCATACGCCGACACATCGCGCGTCGCAGGACAAATGCTCATGGAAATAAGAATAGGCACGGCACGAATAATCAACAACGCCACGATAAAGCCCACGAGCAGACCCGGGCGCGACGCCACGGCCGTCAGATCGATCTTTGCGCCCGATACGGTAAAGAACACCGGAATCAAAAAACCGTAGGCCAGACCGTCGAGCTTGGTCTCGAGCGTATGGTTGCCCTCGGGGATGATATAGCGCAGGACAAAGCCGGCGGCAAAAGAACCCAACACGATGTCGAGATCAAAGACGGCCGAGAACGCCACGAGCGTGACCAGGATGAGCACCGTCAGGCGCACGAAGGTCTGCGACGTGGTATCGGCGCGCTCCTCGACAAACGCAAAGAAGCGGCTGCCGACGCGCTTGGAGCGGCTTGGGACCACGGCCAGCAACACGCAAACCACCGCAAACAAGCCAAGGATTACGAGCGTTTGGATGCCAGTGCGGGCAGACAGCAGCACCGACATGGCGAGCACGGGACCGAGCTCGCCCCAAGTGCCATACGCGAGAATCGAGTCGCCCACGCGCGTGCCGGTGAGCGAGCGCTCGCGCATGATGGGCACAAGCGTACCGAGCGCCGTCGAAGTGAGGGCAAGCGTCACGGCGATACCGTCGAAATGACTGACTGAGAACCACGGGGTAAAGCGCACGGCAAGCCAGGCGATACCAAACGTGACGACCCACGTCGCCAAGCCGTAGCGCCCCTCGACGCCCGTGATGCTCTTGGGGTCGATCTCAAAGCCGGCAAGCAGGAACAAAAAGGCCAGGCCCAGCTCGGACACAAGCGAGACCTCAGCATCTACATGGATGACGCCGAGCATATGGGGTCCCAGTACCGCGCCGAGCACGAGCAAAAAGACCGTCTCGGGAACGGGTTTTCCGGGAATCGCCGAGGCGATAAAAGGACTCGCAAAGGCCACGAGTGCGATGATGGCGAGCGAAACGAATGCCATGTGATGCCTTTCTCTTGTTTGCGCTTCACTGTAGCACCCTCGCCGTCCTCAACGCGCCGCGAGCTGTCGTATCATAGTGAGGTTTACAAACATGTGGCTCAAGGCGACCGCAGGGCAGACCCCGCAAACCGACCGCTGCCGCATACCGTACCGTACGCCCAACCGATCAGGAAGGCAGGAACCAATGGTCTCTCGTATCTACGTGGAGAAGAAACCCGGGTTCGACGTCGAGGCTCAGCAGCTCAAGGGCGAGCTGACCGAAATTCTCGGCATCAAGGGCATCGAGGCCCTGAGGATTATCAACCGCTACGACGTCGAGGGCATCGACAAGGAGCTTTTCCGGTCCTGCGTGCCGACCGTCTTTAGCGAGCCCCAGGTCGATGTGACCTACGACGAGCTCCCCGCAAGCGATGGCGCCGTCTTTGCCGTCGAATTCCTGCCTGGCCAGTTTGACCAGCGCGCCGACTCCGCCAGCGAGTGCGTGCAGCTCATCAGCCAGGGCGAGCGCCCCGCCGTGCGCTCCGCCAAGGTCTATATGATCTCGGGCGCTCTGGACGAGGCCGCCATTGATGCCATCAAGCACTACGTGGTGAACCCCGTCGAGGCGCGCATCGCCTCGCTCGACCTGCCCGAGACGCTGTACATGGAGACCCCCGAGCCCCAGCCCGTCGAGGTGCTCGACGGTTTCCGCGAGCTCGACGAAGCCGGCCTTGCCGCCTTTATTTCCGAGCGCGGCCTTGCCATGGACGAGGCGGACATCGCCTTCTGCCAGCAGTACTTCCGCGATGAGGATCGCGACCCCACCATCACCGAGATCCGCGTGATCGACACCTACTGGTCCGATCACTGCCGCCACACCACCTTCGGCACCGTCCTGGACGACGTGACGATCGACGACGCCGTGGTGCAGCAGGCCTTCGACCGCTACATGGAGATGCGCCACGAACTCGGTCGCGACACCAAGCCCGTCTGCCTCATGGACATGGGCACCATCGGCGCCAAGTACCTCAAGAAGACCGGCGTCATGACCGATGTCGACGAGTCCGAGGAGATCAACGCCTGCACCGTCAAGGTGAAGGTCGATGTCGACGGCGAGGACCAGGACTGGCTGTTCCTCTTTAAGAACGAGACCCACAACCACCCGACCGAGATCGAGCCCTTCGGCGGTGCCGCCACCTGCGTGGGCGGTGCCATCCGCGACCCGCTGTCGGGCCGCAGCTACGTGTACCAGGCCATGCGTGTCACCGGCGCCGGCGACCCCACCGTCCCCGTGTCCGAGACGCTCGAGGGCAAGCTGCCGCAGCGCAAGCTCGTAACCACCGCTGCCGCCGGCTACTCCAGCTACGGCAACCAGATCGGCCTTGCCACCGGCCAGGTCAACGAGCTCTATCACCCCGGCTACGTTGCCAAGCGCATGGAGGTCGGCGCCGTCGTGGGCGCTACCCCGGCAAACCACGTGCGTCGCGAGTGCCCCGCCCCCACTGACAAGATCATCCTGCTGGGCGGCCGCACCGGCCGTGACGGCATCGGCGGCGCCACCGGCTCCTCCAAGACCCAGAACACCGAGTCCATCGAGACCTCGGGCGCCGAGGTCCAGAAGGGCAACGCCCCGGTCGAGCGCAAGCTGCAGCGTCTGTTCCGCCGCGGCGACGCCTGCCGCCTGATCAAGCGCTGCAACGACTTTGGCGCCGGCGGCGTCTCGGTCGCCGTGGGCGAGCTTGCCGACGGCCTGTATGTCGACCTGGACACCGTGACCAAGAAGTACGACGGCCTGGACGGCACCGAGGTCGCCATTTCCGAGTCCCAGGAGCGCATGGCCTGCGCCGTCGCCGACGGTGACGTCGAGGAGTTCATGGGCTACGCCGCCGAGGAGAACCTCGAGGCGACCGTTATCGCCGAGGTTACCGCCGAGCCGCGCATGCGCATGGCCTGGAACGGTGTCGCCATCGTCGATCTGTCCCGCGAGTTCCTCAACTCCAACGGCGCGCCCAAGCACCAGGTCGCCCACGTCTGTGCCCGCAGCGTGTGGCAGCCCAGCTGGGCCGGCACCACGCTTGCCGAGCGCATGACCTCGCTTGTCACTGACCTCAACGTCGCCTCCAACAAGGGCCTGTCCGAGCGCTTCGACTCCACCATCGGTGCCGCAACCGTGCTCATGCCCTTTGGCGGCAAGACGCAGCTCACCCCGAGCTCGGCCATGGTTGCCAAGTTCCCCGTGGACGGCGAGACCACCACGGCGAGCGCTATGGCATGGGGCTTCAACCCCTACCTGATGGAGGCCGACCAGTTTGCGGGCGCCTACCTGTCCGTGGTTGAGTCCATCGCCAAGCTCGTGGCTGCCGGCTTTGAGCACAAGCGTGCCTATCTCTCCTTCCAGGAGTACTTCGAGCGTCTGCGCACCGAGGCCGAGCGCTGGGGCAAGCCCATGGCAGCCGTCCTGGGCGCCCTTATGGCCCAAGTCGATCTGGGTGCCGGTGCCATCGGCGGCAAGGACTCTATGAGCGGCTCGTTTGAGGACGAGGCCGGTGAGCTCAACGTTCCGCCGACCCTGATCAGCTTCGCTGTGGCCGTGGGCAAGGCCGCCCGTGCCGTCTCGCCCGAGTTCAAGGGTCTGACGCATCGCGTCGTGCGCATCGCCCCCGCCACCTATGGTGAGGACTACCGCCCCGACGCTCAGCAGCTGCTCGCCGCGTTTGACGCCGTCGAGGCGCTCACCGCCAACGGCGACGCCCTGGCCGTCTCCACGCCCGGCTACGGCTGCGGCGTCGAGAGCCTCTTTAAGATGTGCGTCGGCAACCAGATCGGCATCGAGCTTGCCGAGGACGTGGACGTGGAGAGCCTCTTCACCCCGCTCTACGGCAGCTTTATCGTCGAGCTCGCCGAGGACGCCGAGCTGCCCGAGGTCGCCGACGGCGTTGTCGTCGAGCCCCTGGGTACCACCGTCGAGGGCTATGTCATCGACACCGGCTCCGAAGTCATCGAGCTCGCTGAGCTCCAGGAGGCCTGGGAGAGCGGCATCGAGGGCGTCTTCGCCTACCGCAGCACCGGCGAGACCGCCGAGGTCGAGACCATCGACTTCCGCGCCAAGGATATCCACGTGTACGGCGGCGCCAAGATCGCCCGCCCGCGCGTAATCATCCCCGTGTTCCCCGGCAACAACTGCGAGTACGACAGCGCCCGCGCCTTCCGTGCCGCCGGTGCCGAGGCCGACACCTTCGTGATCAACAACCTCACGCCCGAGGCCGTCGCCGAGAGCACCCACGAGCTCGCCCGCCGCATCCGTGCAAGCCAGATCGTCATGATCCCCGGTGGCTTCTCGGGCGGTGACGAGCCCGATGGCTCCGCCAAGTTCATCACGGCGTTCTTCCGCGCTCCCGAGGTCACCGAGGCAGTCCGCGACCTGCTCAAGGCCCGCGACGGCCTGATGCTGGGCATCTGCAACGGCTTCCAGGCCCTGATCAAGCTCGGCCTGGTGCCCTACGGCGACATCGTCGACGCCACGCCCGATGCGCCCACGTTGACGTTCAACACCATCGGTCGCCACCAGAGCCGTCTGGTGCGCACCCGCATCTCGTCCAACTTGTCCCCGTGGCTGTCGCAGTGCAGCCTGGACGACCCCTACACCGTCGCCATCAGCCACGGCGAGGGCCGCTTTGTCGCCAATGACGAAGTGCTCGCCCAGCTGATCGCCAACGGCCAGGTCGCCACGCAGTACGTGGGCGAGGACGGCAAGCCGAGCATGGACCTTTCCGTCAACCCCAACGGCTCCGCACTCGCCATCGAGGGCATCACGAGCCCCGACGGCCGCGTCTTGGGCAAGATGGGTCATGCCGAGCGCCGCGGCGACAACCTGTACCGCAACGTGCCCGAGCATGTCCCCGGCGATAAGTTCATGCCGATCTTTGAGAGCGGCGTAGCCTACTTCGCTTAAAGCTATCCCATCGGGTACAATCCCTTCGGGTAACAACACCCGCCACCGGCACTTCCGTTGGCGGGTTCTTTTTTGCTCCGCGCATGTAGGAAGGACATCATGGAAAGCCGCAAGCCGTATCTCGCCACCCTGCCCGGACTCATCCTGGGCTGTCTCGTTTGCTGCGCGCTCTGGGGCTCCGCCTTCCCCTGCATCAAGATCGGCTACGCGCTCTTTGGCATTCCCGAGCACGACAGCGCCTCGCAGCTGCTCTTCGCGGGTCTGCGCTTCACCCTTGCCGGCATGCTGGTCATTGTTGGCATGAGCGTGGCCCAGCGCCGTCCGCTCATCCCACAGGCACGCGATATCAAGCCCATCTTTGTCTTGTCACTCTTCCAGACTATCGGGCAGTACTTCTTTTTCTACCTGGGACTCTCGCGCGCCAGCGCCATGTCGAGCTCCATCATTGAGGCCAGCGCCAACTTCCTCGCAATCCTCTTTGCCGCCTTGGCATTTCACACCGAGAAGCTCAACACGGCCAAGGTGCTTGGCTGCGTGTTGGGCTTTGCCGGTGTGGCGCTCGTCAACCTCTCGGGCGCGGATGGCACCTTTGGCTTTACGCTCAACGGCGAGGGCTTTATCTTGGCTTCCACTGTTGCAGGCGCCCTGTCGACCTGCCTCATTGGCATCTTCTCGCGCAAGCATGACGGCGTCCTGCTCGCCGGCTGGCAGTTTTTAGTCGGTGGCCTGATCCTTACCGCCATCGGAGTTTTGATGGGCGGTGCGCTATCCCCCACCAACATCGCCCCCGCTATCGCGCTTATCGTGTATATGGCACTCATTTCCGCCGTCGCGTACTCGCTGTGGTCCCGCCTGCTCGCTGTCAACCCCGTCAGCCGCGTTTCGGTCTTTGGCTTTATGAACCCGGTCTTTGGCGTAGCGCTAAGCGCGCTGCTGCTCGGCGAGGGTGCTGGCACGAGCCCCGTTACCGTCATTGTGGCCCTGCTTCTGGTCTGCGGCGGCATCATCATTGTCAACAAGCCTCAAAAGGCCTGACAAACTAGGCCTTTGCGATTGTCGCGCCAGCAACGAGCGTTCGCGTGGTCGCGGTTATTATCTAGCGAATTTGGACGCCGGCTTTCTTCTTTTCGTGCTTTACACGGTAGAGCTCCGCATCGGCGGCGCGAAGCAAGTCTTGCCAGGTATCGACACCATCACCGACCCGCGCGTAGCCGATGGACATGCGCAACAGATACGGTACCTCGACACGAGCAAGCTCGTCGTTGATTGCCGTGCACAGGCGTATGATGTCCTGCTCTGCTGCTGCCTTTTGGAGCACTACGAACTCATCGCCGCCATAACGTGCGATAAAGCCACCAGACGCCGAGCAGACATCTTTGAGCACCGTGGA
Source organism: Collinsella sp. AF14-35 (assembly GCF_003464565.1). Taxonomy (NCBI): domain Bacteria; kingdom Bacillati; phylum Actinomycetota; class Coriobacteriia; order Coriobacteriales; family Coriobacteriaceae; genus Collinsella; species Collinsella sp. AF14-35. The sequence goes on along the minus strand of NZ_QRZD01000010.1, from coordinate 43,037 downwards.
GATGACCTGAAGAGCATGGTCGCCCTCAACATGTCCATGGTGATCGTTAATCTGCTTAAAGCCATCGGCGTCCATCATAAGCAGATACACATCTTTGGCCTGATCCATATTCGAGAAGATCGACAGCATATAGGTCTCAAAGCGGTTGCGATTGTTGAGACCGGTCAACGGGTCGGTCGAGATCAGCTGCTCCTGACAAACAATGTAGAGCTGCAACATACTTAACATGATGCCGACACTAAGGCAGGGACCCGAATAAAAGACCTGAAAGACACCGGCCACCAAGGCCTGAATGGCGAAAAATGCCAAGGTTTGATAGATGGCCTTCTTTTGCAGGCTCTCGACCTTGCGAGATTGTATAAACGCATGCAGGGACGTATATATAACGTAGCAGTAGCTGACGATGGGCTGGATCATATAGACAAAACCGCGACGATACACGCCCTGTGCATCGATATAGAACAGGGCATGCGTCCAGCAGCTGGTAAACGCCAGTACGACCACCAGCGCCGCAGGTAGCATTACAAACGCCATCCTATAGCGCGCGGTCAAAAGGCGAGAGCCCTGCACCGTCTCGGAATAGATAAACCAAATAAGGCACGCGGCGGCAAAGAGTGAAAACGAAACCGCGTTGGAAATCCAGTTGGCAGCAATGCCCAGCGTGCCGCCCACACCGTCCGAAAGCGTCCAGATAATATCGAATAACATGTACGCGGCAGAGGTGTAGCCGAGCGTGCTAAACAATAACTGCTGGGTACTCGAGAACAAGGAGTGGCGACTTCGCGCGGCAAGCCCGATAAGAACAATCATGCATAGCACGAATATCTCAATCTTGAGTGCCTTAACCACTAGCGCCATCCCTTCAATACCCAAGTGGTCAGAATCGCCCAATTCGAATCAGGGCAATAAACACCCCTTTACTCCGCAGGGGTAAAGGGGATAATAGCAGAGCGCCCAAACATCACTGCAAAACAGTTTCTGTTCGGGCGCCCATACGGCGCGAATTGCACACGCCGGCATCATTGATGGGTATCGATTGCTACTCGCCATCGATGTCAGTCGCGACGGCTTCCTCGATGGCCTCGACACCGACAGGCGACAGATCCTCTTTGCCGTGGCAGAACTTCTTATCGACCCAGCCGGTCAGAATCGGGGCCATGATTGCCGTGATGATGACGGCGGTGGCGATCTGCGCATACGCGGTGGGCGCAAGCTCGGCATAGCGCGGCGCGACCTCAGCAAGAGCAACCGGCGTGGTCATAGCCGTGCCGGCGATGGTGGAGCAGGCAACGGCGGCCTTGCCGTTGCCGCCGCACAAGCGCTCGAACGCAAAGGTAATGGGGCCGACGATAAAGAGCGTGATGAGGCCCAGCAGGATGCCCGAGATGCCGCCGGTGATGAAGCTCGAAAGGCTCATGGACGCACCAAGCTGAAAACCGATGACGGCAATCGCGGGATTGGCGCCGGGAACCAGCAGGTTCTTGATGAACGGGAAGAGGTTGCCCAGGACCATGCCGATAACGAGTGGCAAGATGGAGCCGATAATGGTGCCAATGGGAATGTTGGCGAGGCCGGAAACACCGAGGATGATCATAGTGACGGCGGGGCCGGCCGTAAAGAACAGGATACCGACGGCACCCTGCTCGGACTCATCACCGAACTCGCCCATGATGCCCGTATAGAGCGCCATGTTGCAAAACGTGATGCCACCGATGATAGACACGGAGCTCAGACCCAGGAAGTTGTCGTTAAAGAAATATGCCACGCCCAGGCCGAGAGCCGCTGCGACGACCAGCTTGGGAATCAGCACGACGATGCCGGTCTTGATAGCGCCCGGCGTGGACTTAAAGCTGATGCCGGCGCCCACAAACAGCAGGATCGCGGCGACGATGGTATTGGAGCCACCGCGGCAGGCAGCCGTAAAGAATCCGCCGATCTCAAAAACCTGCGGGCAGAAGGTGTTGAGCAAAAGACCGACGATCATCGGATAGATCATGATGTCGCCCGGGATGCGCGGGACCTTGAATTTCTTTTGCTCGTTGGCGGTCGCTTCCCGTGCCATGAAACCCCCATTTCCGCTGACGGGGTACAAAAGCCCACGTCACGCTTTGCTACAGTAAAGTTTGACCATGGTATCAGAAGAAATAGACCAGCTCGGTGAGAAATTCGATTCGTTGGACAGGGGCGCTAAACGTGCCCCGCTCTTATATGAGGCTCAAAACGATATAGAACACGATGCCCGAAACACAGCACCACAGCATCGACTTTGTCTTGATTGCCACCGCCACGACGCCGGCAGCCGCAATCCAGGGAACCAAGGCAGGCCAGAGTCCCGCGTCGAACGCGCCGGGGCTCACCAAGTCGTTGGCGACCAGCGCGGCAAAGGCAGCGGGCGGGATATAACCCAGGACCTCGGTAATGCGGGGCGACAGCGTTCTCCCGCGCAAGGCGAACGCCGGCGCGATGCGAAAGAACGCGATAGCAGCCCACGATGACAGCCACAGAACCAAGAACTCGTTAACGGGCATCGCGGGCACCTCTTCCGTCAAATACGGCATCGCACGCCAGTGCAATGGCAATGCCGACCACGACGCTTGCCGGCACGGCAATATTCGTGAGGCCCAAGAACTTGCATACGGCGACGGACACCGCGCCCGAAACCGCCGCGACAACGTTGCCGCGCGACAGCCGCTGCGAAAAGAGTAGACAGATAAAGAGCGACGTGCAGACGAAACTCGCAATAGCGGTGGGAACATCGGCAACGGCACCGGCGATGGCACCCATCGTGCACGAAGCGCCCCATGTCGCGATGAGGATCACGTTGAGCACGAAGGATTCGCGCGGGCCCCAATCCTCCCCCTCAACCAGCTTGGCAAGCGAGATGCCGTATGCCTCCTCGGTGAGCGTCGCGGCAACAGCCAGCGTCTGACGCTTCGAGGCGCCCGCCAGATGGGGTGCGATCGATGCCGAATAAAGTGCAAAGCGCGATGAGATGGCGGCGACGCTCGCGATAATCGAAGGTGCCGGTACGCCCGCCAGCCAAAGATTGCAGATCATAAACTGGCCGCTGCCCGTCACAAACGTGCTGCTCAGGGCAAAGACCATCCAGGGCTCCATTCCCGTCTGCCCCATGATCATTCCGCACGGCGCGCCTATCGCAACATAGGTAAGCATCACCGGCCAGACGGTTCTAACGATTTTGAGCACCATACGCTTCTCATCCTGACAAGGTCTCCGAGCCGCATGTAGCGACACGGCAGAATCATCATCCGACAGCAACCGAGTTCACCTACAATTGCCACCGGATCGAAAGACACAACTTTTTAGGAAGTCATTATGACAGCTATCGATCGAGACCGGGCGCGCGCGGCCTTCAAAAGCTACACCGATGCCTACAACGCCACCAATCCACGCATCGCGCTCAAAATCGAGCATACGTACCACGTGGCCGAGGCATGCGATGCCGTAGCGCGCGAGCAGGGCTGGTCGTCAGAAGATATTGACCTGGCATGGCTTTGCGGCCTGCTACACGATATGGGCCGCTTTGAGCAGCTGCGGCGCTGGGACACCTTTAAGGACGCCGAGAGCATGAGCCATGCGGCGCTGGGCATCGAGGTCCTCTTTGGCGAGAATTCCGCCGATGCACCCGCCGTAACGAGCATCCGCGACTTTATCGATGACCCGGCAGAAGATGAGCTCATCCGAGCGAGCATTGCCTATCACAGCGATTTCCGTCTACCCTCGCAGCTCGACGAGCGCACGCGGAGCTTCTGCGATATCGTGCGCGATGGTGACAAGATCGACATTATGCGCACCATCGCCGACAGCACCGTCGACACCATCCTCAAGGTTGATGAGGACACATTTCTCGCCAGCCGGTTCTCGACGCCGGCACTCACCGCCTTTGACGAGCATCGCTGCGTCGCGCGTGACGAGCGCAACGAGCCGGCGGACTACCTGGTGGGGCTCATCTGCTTTATGTTTGAGCTCGTCCATCCGGCAAGCCGTGCGCTGGCGCGCGAGCAAGGCGATATCTATCGCCTGCTCGACGCGCCCTTCGGCATTACGCGGCCCTTTACCGACCCCACCACGCAGGCAACCTGGAGCCGCCTTAAGGACGAGCTGCGCCGCTGGCTGGCAAGCGCTTAGCACTCGAGCTGAGCCAGCAACTCCTCAACGACCTCGACGGCGTCCCCAACAACCTTGTACTGGGCAGCACCAAAAATGGGGGCATCCGGGTCCTCATTGATGGCGACAATGCACTCCGCCCCACCGATGCCGGCGAGATGCTGGATAGCGCCCGAGACACCGATGCTCACGAGGAGCTTGGGCGAGACCGATACACCCGTCTGGCCAATTTGGTGGCGATACTCCAACCAGCCTGCCTCCACAATGGGACGCGTGCAACCAAGCTCGGCACCCAGGGCATCGGCGAGCTTTCGCATCAGGGGCAGATTCTTCTTGGAGCCGATGCCGCGGCCCACCACGACCAGACGCTCGGCATCGGCAATTGAGGCCTGCTGTCCCCACTCCTCGGCGGGAATCGAGATCTCGACGCGGGCCTTAACGTCATCCGCAAGCACTACCTGGGCAATCGTGCCGGAGCGGCTATAGTCAAACTCGGGCGCCTTAAAGATGCCGGGGCGCACCGTTGCCATCTGAGGACGGTGGTTGGGGCAGATAATGGTGGCCACCAGGTTGCCGCCAAACGCCGGGCGCGTCTGCTGCAGCAGGCCCGTCTCCGTATCCATAGAAAGCACCGTGCAATCGGCCGTAAGGCCCGTCTGCAAGCGCACGGCCACACCGGGCGCCAGCTCGCGACCAAAGGCGGTCGCGCCGTACAGAATTGCCTCGGGCTTGCGCTCGGCTACCAAATCGCAGATCAAGCGGGCGTAGACCTCCGCGTCGTTCTGACGCAGGCGCTCGTCACGACAGACCAGAACTTCGTCCGCACCGGCGCAAATCAGATGCTCCAGGTCCCCGAGTGAGCCCTCGGGGCTCATGCCGACCAGTGCCACCAGACGGCAGCCGCGGGCATCGGCAAGCTCGCGCCCCTTGCCCATGAGCTCGAAGGCCACGGATGCCACGGCATCGTGCTTGTCAGTTTGCACGAAGATCCAGATGTCTCGATATGCGTCAAGGTCTGCCGCGCCGGCGGCCTCGTCGCGCTCAATCGAGATGGCGTTGACGGGGCAGGCGTCGACGCACCCACCGCACAGGATACAGCCGTCGGTTACGCGGGCACAGCGATTGGGGCGCTCACCCTCCACCACAATGCCGCCCGAGGCGCAGGCGCGAACGCAGCGACCGCAGCCGATACAGGCTTCGCTATCGATAATCAGCCCGCTCATCTATGCCATCCCCTCGATAATCTTGGCAAGTTTTACCGCCTGCTCGGACGCCGTTCCCTCAACGGCCTCGCACGTTTGGTCACGGTCGGGCACAAACGAGCGCACGACCTGCGTCGGTGATCCGGCAAGGCCGCAACGCGAGGGATCGGCGTTTACGTCGGCAGCGCTGGCCACACGCACGTCTGCATCCTCGGCCGCGCGAATACCGGCAATACTCGGCATGCGCAGCTGGCCAATCTCCTTGGCGGTCGTCATCGCACACGGCATCTCCAGGTACACCGTCTCCTCGCCGGCATCGCAGCCGTGGACGAGCGCCAGCGAGCCACACGTCGTAAATCCCGCGCTCTGCACACAGCTCACGTCGGTCACGCAGGGGACCCCAAAGGCGCCGGCCAGCTCGGGGCCGATCTGGGCCGTATCGCCGTCCACTGCCATCTTGCCGCAGATGAGCAGGTCAAAGTCCTCATCGAGTGCCTCGATGCCGCATTTGAGGGCATAGGTGGTGGCTAGGGTATCGGCGCCCGCAAAGGCTCGGTCGGTCAGCAGCAGCGCGTCGTCGGCACCGCGGGCGATGCAGTCGCACAGCAGCGATTCGGTCGCGGGGATGCCCATCGACACCACCGTCACACGCACGTCCATGCCAAAGCCGATAAAGTCGCCCTTCAGCGCTAGCGCACATTCGAGAGCACTTGCATCGAAGGGATTAATGACCGCCTGCTTGCCATCACGCACGATAGTATTGGTCTTGGGGTCCATCTTGACCTCGGTGCTTCCGGGCACCGCCTTGACGCACACCACCATATGGAAATCACTCATCTTCACGCGCCCCCTTTCTGGACGAGTTCATCCAAGAGCTTCTCCGTAAACAGGTTGCCGCGACCCAGCTGGCCGGCAGGATCGAGCTGGAGTTTGAGGCGCGCCGACTCGACCATGGCCTCGTGGCCGTACATCGTCTCCAAGAAGCCCGCCTTGATCTTGCCGACGCCGTGTTCGGCAGAAACGGCACCGCCCATGGCCGTGACCTCGGAAGCCCACTGGGCAAAGAGCTCTCCACCACGACGGTAGTCTTGCGCATCGCGCGGCAGGATGTTCACATGCAGATGGTTGTTCCCGATGTGTCCCCAGGCAGCAGACTCAAGCCCGCTTTCGGCCAGCGTGCGGCGATAGAGGGCCACGACATCGGCAAGGCGTGCATTGGGCACCGACATATCCGATCCCAGCTTGGTAATGGTGGGGTCGGTGCGGCGACGCTCGTCGATGAGCATGTTGACGCTCTCGGGCACCGCGTGGCGGAAGAACCGCTGGCACTCGCGATCGACTTCGGTGCGGGCGACCCATGTCGCATCGTCGCGGCCGCCCGCAAGCTCCAGCACCCATCCCAAGTGGTACAGCTCCTCGGTCGCCTGCGCCTCGTCATCGCAATCGAGCTCCACGTAGACACAGACCTTTGCCTCGTCGTCGAGCGCCGGCAGCGAGGCAAACGCCGTCGACTGCTCGCGCTGGCGACGTAGAATATCCAGGGCGCCAGCATCGAAGTACTCGATGGCAGCCGCATGGGACAGGACAGGGCGCACGGAATCGGTAAAGGACACCGCCTTGTCCTCGCTATCGAAAAAGCAACTCACACCCCAAACGACCGCAGGCGCCGCCTGCAGGGCAATCTCGAGCTCGGTGATAACGCCGAGCGTGCCGCACGCGCCGATAAAGAGGTCGATGGCGTCCATATCGTCCGCAACGAAATAGCCTGAGGCATTTTTTGTCTCGGGCATGGTATAGCCGGGAAGATCGAGCTCGAGCGTACGGCCCTCTGCCGTCACGAGCGACAGGTGGCGGCCCTGGGCAAAAGCCTCGCCGCGCTGAAGCTCAAGCAAATCGCCATCAGCCAGCGCGACGTGGAGTCCCGTGATATGCGGGCGCATGGGGCCGTAAGCGTAGCTGCGGGCGCCGGAGGCGTTGCATGCCGCCATGCCACCCAGACAGGCAGATGCCTCGGTGGGATCGGTGGGAAAGAACTGCTCGGGGGACTCTTGGAACTCCTCGTAGGCCTCAAGCGATGCCTGGTCCCAACCAGCGGTCGGCAGTACCTTCTTGCTCAGCTGCTTACGCAGCTCCGAGAGCACAACGCCCGGCTCCACGCGCAGCAGAAATTGGCCTTGTTCATCGCGGCGAAGGCCCAAGTAGCGATTCATACGGGAAGTATTGAGGATATGCCCACCGTGGGGCACGGCACCGGCGGCAAGGCCGGTTCGGGCGCCCTGAACCGTTACCGGGACACGCTCGGCATGGAGCGTTTCCAAAATGGCACGGACCTCGTCTTCCGTTGTCGGAAACGAGATGCTCGATGCTTCGCCCGATGCACGAGATTCATCGCGGCCATACTCTTCGAACTCATCGGTGAAGGGTTTAATGGTTGCAGACACGCGAACTCCCCCTTTAGCTAACTACAGTGTTTGCAGGGAGATGTTACCGCATCGTTTCGTCGACGTGTTCGAGACCGTCTCCATAATTGGCGATTTTTACGTTTGTGCAATTCGGCGAACGGCAAGGCTTCCTCGGCAGACGATGCTTTTGACACATATCGCCCCGCCGTCGCCGACCGCTCGATTGTCGCTCGAAAAAAGTTGAAGTAATTTTTTCCACCTTTTACCTGCGGAGATGTCAATCCGTCAAGCATTTGGTCAGAAATTGGTCAAGTAGCGGCTGATACGGTCGGCGTCGACAGCCAAAACCGATAGAAGTTTTGGCCCCAGAAGCAGGGAGGTTCCCATGGCATATTACTGGCCCCAGTACGGCGTCGCCATCGAGGTCGACGACGATCCCTATCTCCTGCCTTTCGACGAAGAGGCGTTCCCCGATACGGCGGTCTACCACGTCACCACCGATGTTATCTGCGACCCCGAGTCGTTCTCGGCGCTCGCCCACCACATCGCGCGTATCCACGACATCGAGCTCCCTCACGACTTTGACGAGCTCATCTACTCACGCCGCCTGATGCTTCACATGCTCTTTGGAGCGGACCCGTCCACGTTCGCACGTGTCTACACCACCAAGGACGCCGCATGAGTGCGAAGAAGCCGCCCCGCCTCGCAGGACTGGGGCGTCGCAAGAAACTCGTCGTTGTCTGTCTGGCTATCGTCTGCGCCCTCATCGCCGTAGGGCTATACGCCTGGCAGTCGCAGCCCGTGCCCGAAGCGGGCGCCTCAGTCACGACGGCAGAGGGTAAATCGCGACAAGAAATCCAAGATGAGCTCGATGCCATCGTCCGCGACAACATGATGACGATTTCGGTCGCGCCGGTCGCTCAGCTACAGGAGGACGGCAAGCTGCGCGTCAACGTGCAAAACGTCCAAGACAATAAATTTCCCCAGCGATTCCGCGTCATCCAAAACGACGAGACCATGTACGAATCCGGTGTGGTCGAGACCGGCAAGACAATCGAGACGTGCCCCGCCGGCGACATCAAAGAAGGCGAGGCATACATCGAGATCCAGGCACTCGATGCCAAGACCCTCGACAGCCACGGCAATCCGACACGTGTCAAGGTACGGGTTGAGCAAGCCGAGAACTAGCTTTTTCGGCCGACGCGGCACCGCACGCAATTCACCAGCATTCGTCCAATCATCGCGGGGACGGCCCGCGGCGAATAGAAAGGAACGACCATGGACATCACCAGGAACATGAACGGAGCCAGAGCGCTCGTCGTGGGCGCAGGGCTCGCGCTCGCGCTCGCAATGGGCGCCGCCCCGACGCCAGCTCTGGCAGCCGGGCGCGTTGGAACCACGAAAGTAATGGTCAGGACCGAGATCGACAACGTAGAGTTCAAAGTTCCAACGGTTATTCCCTTCGTCGCCAAGGCCGACGGCACGCTTCAGGGCCCCTCAGAAGACGCGACCACCATCGACAACCATTCGGCCTACGGCATCCATGTCACTAACATGAAGATCGACGCCATGAACACCTGGACCATTGCCGCCGACGCCAAGGCCGGAACCGCGCAGAACTCCATCGACTTTAAGGTCGGCCCCGACGGCGCACTCCAGAACGCCAGCGCCGCAATGCAGGGGACGGGCCTCGATCTTTCCAAGAATGCAGCCTTCGACATGGGCTACCAGGGCATTGCCGGCGGCACGGACAAAATTAAGCTCAAGACAAGCGGAAACGTCGCCCGCGTCACGCGCGACATCTTCCACGTAACCGGCGAAGGCGATCAGGTTGCAACGATCACCTGGACGGTCGAGCCCGGTGCGCACACGGCATAAGGCCGTCGCCCTGGCCACCGCCGTCAGTATCCTAGCGTTTGGGCCAGCCATGGCCTTTGCCCAGCAAGAACAGGCACAGGCCGCCACGCAAGTGACGGTCGACCTCTCGGAGCTCGACCGCGGCGGCCGCGAGGAACCGTTGGCTCAGACAGGCGACAGACGATGGCTCTTGGCAGCAGGCGCCACAGCAGCAGGTGCGGGAACCGCCGGCCTCGGTCTGCACATCAAACGCAGCCAGAAACGAAACACGGACAGGCCGCATTAAATTAGCTAAGGAGACCCCATGGCATCGAAGAACCTTTTGCCCGTCGTCGCACTCTGCGGCGCGCTCGCAACCGGAACGCCTGTCGCCGTTTGGGCGACTCCCGTCATGGCGGGCTCCTTACCAGCAGCCTTAAGTTCCGCACCAAATCCGTCGAGCGCCATTGCGTGCGAGCGTTTTTCGATCGCACAGGCCGCAATCTCAACCTCGGGATGCCTTCGTCGTAATACGGACGGCTCGATAGTCGTGGATATCAAGCGTTCGAACAAGGCAAACGGCTCCCAGGCGGGGCGCGCTGTCTGCACATGGCGCTCGGTTGTGCTCGATGCAGATGGCGATCCATGCAATTTAGAGCTGCGCATCGACATCGCTTCGGTCGATGACTCGGCGAACGGAGCGAAGGTCGCCTTCGACGGTGCGTTTTTTGAGAAAGGAGGCGGTATATGTCTGGGTTGCGCCGCCGCGAATGCAGACGATGTGCAGCCCACCCTCTCATTCACGGCATCGCTGCGGCTGACCAAGGCGGGCACCGATGCCATCGCGGCGGGAGAAGCATCCCTGCTGTTCTACGCCGCCAGTACCGAAGACACAGACATTCATTTCGAGAAGCCGGCCGGATCACTCAGCCTTACACGAGGGATAGAGGCAGGCCCTATTGAAATCGATGCCCACGCGCAAAGCAGGCAACGCATTCTTGCCGACCCGGCGCTTCTCGAGATGGAGTGGAACGGATCCGGAGCCGTCGGGATTGTCCCCTCCGCGCTTGACGCCAAGACGCTCCCCTCAGACGACGAACCCATCAACGCAACCGTACAAGAAGAGAGCACGGACAAAGAAGCAGGTGCGGGCGACACGCCGTCGCCGACAAGCAGCGTACCAGCTTCTTTCGAAGCACCGAATGAGCCCGCTACCGGTCCAAACGATCCCGAGCTCGCGGACAGTCTGGGGCTTGCTGATCCTCAGGAGATCGATGAAGGTAACTGCTGCGTGCTTGCCGCCCTCGACCACACAGAGGTCATCGACGCCGCGAACATCGAAGTTGCCGCCGCCAATCAGCCCGTCCGCAAGTCGGCCATCATCGCATTTCCTGAATCCATCGAAGTCGTCTTTTTGCCATCGGGCGAGGTCGTGGCCCCAACACTGCTCACCTTGTTGGGCGCCAAGAATACTCGAAACGAAATTAAAAAGGTCACGGTTGTCGACCCTGCAACCACCGCTAAACTGCGTCTATACGCCGTTGCCCCAGACGGAAGCAAGACCTTGGAATTCGATGGCGACACACTTCTAGCCTGGCGACGTCTGGACATTATGCAAGACGTTTCGTATCAGATCGAACTCGAAGGGTTTGATCGTGCCCGCGATGCCAATATCATCGCCGCGGCTATTGAATCCCCACAGCGGCTTATGACACTGCGCTTTGACTACTATCCCTATGTCCCGACAACCACCTGAGGCTTAAATGCTGCGCATCATTCCTAATACCACTTATATAACGTATTAGATGAGTCGCGATGTGCCTCGCATTTCGTTCTGCTACGATTGCCACGTTGGCATCAATACAGGAGGGCTCATGCCGGGCTTGGGAACAATCATCAACGTTGCGCTTTTAGTTGCGGGCGGTCTTTTGGGATTAGCGGGCGGCCGCTTCATTACACCGCGCATCCAAGACACGCTCATGAAAGCATCGGGGCTGTGCGTCCTGTTTATCGGCCTGGGCGGCACCATGCAAAAGATGCTCATCATCGATGGAAAGGCGCTAGCGACCACCGGTACCACCATGCTCATCGTCTCATTTGCGCTCGGTTCGCTCATCGGCGAGGCCATCAACTTGGAGGCCGCCATCGAGAACCTTGGCGAATGGCTCAAGCGCAAGACTGGCAGTGAGGGCGATAACGAGTTCACCAACGCTTTTGTCTCGACTTCACTCACCGTGTGCATCGGCGCCATGGCCATTGTGGGATCGATCCAGGACGGCCTGCTCGGCGACTGGTCAACGCTTGCCCTCAAGGGCGCACTGGACTGCATCATCGTCTGCACCATGACGGCCTCGCTTGGCCGCGGCTGCATCTTCTCCGCCCTGCCCGTCGCCGTGTTCCAGGGGACGATCACGTTGTTTGCCGGCGCGCTCTCCCCCATCATGACCACAGCTGCCCTCAACAGCCTTTCGCTCGTAGGCTCCATGCTCATCTTCTGCGTCGGCGTCAACCTCATCCGTCCTCAGACCTTCCGCACGGCCAATATGCTTCCCTCCGTCGTCATCGCCGTCATCTACGCCCTCCTGTTCTAAATCTATCAACGCAGCGGTATCTCGAACATCTGTTTGATGCTGTGTTATGATATGAGGTCACCGTAGCTGTGTTCGAGAGGAGGAGCGGTGGCCGACCAGGACATCAAGATGCTCATCGAGCGCATCATGGCCGAGGCCCGGACCCATCAGTCCGCCCGCTTCTCAAACGAAACCTACGCAGACGAGCCGATTCTCAAAACCGGCCGACAGATGCAGAATTTCCTCCCCGACCAGTACCGTAAAATGCGCGAGATATCGCGCTGGCAGGATGACCCCAAGGGCGGTGCGGGCCGCTGGCTTTCGGAAGCCGAGCTTTTTTACCGCCAGGGCCTGCTGATGGCCGACTTTGAGGACGACTGTCCCTACAACGGCACCTTTAAGTCGTACTTTCCCACCTACAACGCCATGAGCGACCGGCAGCTGCGCGGCTACTTTACCTGGCGTGCCCAAGTGCGCCGCGGAACCGTCGAGGAAACGTCTACGTCCTTTGCCTTTCTGTATCTTTATGAGCTGATCTGCGGCATTGGCGTAGATAATCCACTCGATGGTTTTAACAAGATCAAGGCTTTTTGGGATGTCTATCGCGCCTTCGAGCCCGGCATCGACCGGTTTGCGCGCGTGTGGCTGCAAGATTACGCCGTGTTCCACGGGCTCGACCCCAAGCTGCTTCGCGACTCTAAAACCGTCATATTCGATAACGCCCTTATCGAGCTGCGGCGCGCGGCACGAGACCTTGTACCAGCACCGACGCCGTCTGACCCGGCACCCAAGCGTCGCAAAACCTCCGAGCCCACGCTCCCCCTTCCGCCCGATGAGGTGCGCGAGGAGCGACTCATGGCCGCCATCAACGCCCTCTCCACGTACAACCTAAGTAACTCGCGGCTCGACCGCAGCCACCACCGCGATCTGCGCCACGTGGCGTGCGCCGTGTATGTCCGCATGGCGCGCTACTATGACACGCACCGAAAGACCGGCATCGTGGCAAGTTTATTTGGGGAGGAGACGGCCATGCCCTACACCATGTTTGCCTCGGCCGTATTCTTTGCGCCCGAGCGCCACGAGGACTGCGAATACCGTCTGGACCCCATCCATATCTACCGTTGCCAAAACGGTTTTTGGGAATGCATGCGGATTCACGGTAGCAGGCAAAAGAGCAGCAAGCTCGGTGAAATGATGCGCGCCTGCGACCAACGCCTGCGCCTGGCGCTGGACCCCGCCCATCCCCTTAAGGAAGAAAAGGTCCCCAAATATCTGGCCAAGATTATCGATGACGAGATTGTGGCATGGCTTTCGTGGGACGCCGCACACCAGCCCGTCAAGATCGATATCGATTTGAGCCAGCTGGGGCACATTCGGAGCGCTGCCGCACAAACGCGCGAAGCGCTTTTGATCGACGAGGAACGCGAGGACGGCGCGTCCGCAGAAGCCGAGGCAGCGGACTCAGGGCAACCGGAAGCCGAGCCTGCGGCCGCCGCGACGGTCGAGGCGGTCGCGGCGGCCGCAGGGCAGGACGAGTCCGACGAGCCGACCATATCCACCGAACAGTTTGGTGTCGTAGCACCGCTTCTCGCACCGACGCCCGCGTTCGCAGCTGCTGCGCCCGCTGACGCCACGAACGAACTCGCGCCCGCCGCAGACGCCTATCTCCGCGCGCTGCTCGAGCACAACGCAGTACAGGCGGAATCGGCGGTAGTGCAATCGGAGCAGAGCGAGGACATGCTCGTCGATACCATCAACGAGGCGCTCTTTGACCTAGTGGGCGACACCGTAATTGAATTTAGCGCGGCAGGGCCGCAGATTATCGAGGACTACGAAGCAGACGTGAGAGGATACCTAGACCATGAGTGATACCGCATCCGCAGCACCTCGCGTGCCCAAGCGCGTCGCTGCCGTCATTCTCAACTCGCTCAAGGGCGGTGTGGTCCCGCGCATCGGCCTTCCTTACATCACCGTAGGGCGCGAGGTCGAGATCCGCGCCCTGCTCACCGACCTGAGTCTCATCGCCGACGGTGGCGCGAGCTTCCGCTTTCTGGTCGGTCGTTACGGCGCCGGCAAGAGCTTTTTGCTCCAGACTATCCGCACGCACGCCATGGGCGAGGGATTCGTCGTCGCTGATGCCGACCTGTCGCCCGAGCGCCGCCTGCAGGGCGGTCAGGGACAGGGCCTTGCCACCTACCGCGAGCTCATCCGCAATATATCGACCAAGACGCGCCCCGAGGGCGGTGCGCTCAACCTTATTCTGGATCGCTGGGTCGCCTCGTGTGCCGACGTCGACGAGTCGATCGTCAATGCCCAACTGGCCCCGCTCGAGGAGATGGTCCACGGCTTCGACTTCACCCGCATGCTCCGCCGCTATCGCATGGCCGCATCCGGGGGCGACGAAGAGGCCATGAGCCGCGTGACCAAATGGATTCGCGGCGAATACCGCACCAAGAGCGAGGCACGCGCCGAGCTGGGCTCCTCGACCATCATCAGCGATGACGACTGGTACGACTACGTTAAGCTCATTGCGCGCTTTTTGGTCTGCAGCGGCTACAAGGGCATGCTGGTGCTCATCGACGAACTCGTGAATCTGTATAAGATTCCCAACGCCATCACGCGCCAATACAACTACGAGAAGATCCTGACCATGTACAACGACACGCTCCAAGGCAAGGCGCAGTACCTGGGCATGATCATGGGCGGCACGCCAACCTCCATCGAAGACCGCCGCCGCGGCGTGTTCTCCTACGAGGCCCTGCGCAGCCGACTCGCTCAGGGCCGCTTTGCGCGCGAAGACTTTAAGGACATGCTCGCGCCCATCATCCGCCTGCAGCCACTCACCTACGAGGAGCTGCTGGTGCTCATCGAAAAACTCATGCAGATCCATGCCGGCTACTTTGGCTGGACGCCCACGCTTACCGAGAACGACTTGGTGGACTTCCTCAAGATCGAGTTCGGTCGCGTGGGAGCCGACACGCATCTGACGCCGCGTGAAGTCATTCGTGACTTTATCGAGCTGCTCGACATCCTATGCCAAAACCCCGACGCCAACGTGGCCGAGCTGCTGCAAAGCGTCGGCGGCGACGCGTTGGCGCCGGCAACCGCAACAGGCGACACCGATACCGCAGGCGGCGACCGTAACTTCGCCGAATTCACCATCTAACCTGCCAATAAGGGACAGGTTTATTTTGGCAGGTTTTATCTGGGCAAACGTTGAGACTGTAATGCAGCAAGCCGTTGTCGGCAGCGTTGAGAAATTCGTTTTTGAGAGGAGGCCCCGTGAACGCCTTTGACCGCTACGCCCCGTTTATCCAAGACTTCATCTACTCCCACGATTGGGAGAGCCTGCACTCCATCCAGGTTGCGGCGGCAGATGCCATCTTCAACACGCAAGACAATGTGCTCCTGACGGCATCCACGGCATCTGGCAAAACCGAGGCGGCCTTCTTTCCCATCCTGACCGACTTTTGGGAGAACCCACCCGCGAGCGTGGGCGCCCTCTACATCGGCCCCCTCAAAGCACTCATCAATGATCAGTTCTTCCGTCTCAATGACCTGTGCGAAGAAGCCGACATCCCCGTCTGGCACTGGCATGGCGACGTTTCGCAGTCGCACAAGGCAAAGCTCATCAAAAAGCCGAGCGGCATTTTGCAGATTACACCCGAGTCGCTCGAGGCGCTCCTGATCCATAAGCACATGGCGATCCCGCGCATGTTTTGCGACCTGCGCTACGTCGTCATCGACGAGGTCCACTCGCTTATGCGCGGCGATCGAGGCGGGCAGACGCTCTGCCTTATTGAGCGCCTGTCGCGCATGGCAGGCGTGCAGCCCCGTCGCATTGGCCTTTCAGCCACCATCGGCGACCCCGAGCGCACGGGTGCCTTTCTCTCACAGGGAACGGGACGCGATTGCGTTATCCCCCGTTTTGAGGAGCCGCGCCGCGTGTGGCGTATCTCCATGGAGCACTTCTACAACTCGGGTCCCCAGGCGCAGCAGCGAGGATTCGAGAGCACAGGTCCTCAAGAGGCCGAAGTGCTTGCTTGCGAGCGTATTGAGACGGCGGCGCCCGCGGCGCTGCCCGCATCCGGACAAGACATGTGCCACAGCGGACAGCTTACACAGGAAGAACACCATCAACGTCGTGAGCAGGCGCGGGGCAAGGCCGCTCCCAAAGACCGTCGCACTTCCTCGGCCCCCGAGGGCGAAGTCGACATCCCACGTGCGACCGAGCAGGCGCTTCTCAACCCCACCGACACGGCGCCCGAAAACGCCGACCCCGGTATGGGCTATATCTTTGAGCATACGCGCGGCCGCAAGTGCCTGGTCTTTGCCAACTCGCGCGAGGAGGCAGAGGCCGTGTGCTCCATGTTGCGCAGCTACTGTGAAAACCGGCACGAGCCAGACCGCTTCCTCATCCATCATGGCAACCTCTCGGCATCGCTACGCGAGACCGCCGAGGAGCTCATGCGCGACGAGGAACAGGCACAGACAACCGTCGCCACCTCCACGTTGGAGCTCGGCATTGATATCGGTCGCCTGGAGCGCGCGTTCCAGATCGATGCACCGTTTACCGTCAGCTCCTTTTTGCAGCGCATGGGGCGCACAGGCCGCCGCGATCTTCCGCCCGAGATGTGGTTTGTCATGCGCGAGGAGGAGCCCGAGCCGCGCACGATGATGCCCGAGACCATTCCCTGGAAGCTCCTACAGGGCATCGCACTCGTACAACTCTATCGCGAAGAAAAGTGGGTCGAGCCACCCGAGCTCGATCGGCTCCCCTACAGTTTGCTCTATCACCAGACCATGTCGACACTCGCCAGCACCGGCGAGCTCACACCGGCCGAGCTTGCCCAGCGTGTGCTCACGCTCAGCTATTTCCACCGCGTCTCGGCCGATGACTATCGCGTACTGCTGCGTCACCTCATTAAGATCGACCATATCCAAGTCACCGAGGGCGGTGGGCTCATCGTGGGTCTCGCGGGTGAGCGCATCATTAACAACTTTAAGTTCTACGCCGTATTCCAGGAAAACGAGGAGTTCACCGTTCGCAGCGAGTCGGCCGAGTTGGGCACGATCGTCAATCCGCCACCGCCCGGTGAGCGCATCGCCATCGCCGGACACTGCTGGATTGTCGAGGAAGTGGACTGGAGGCGCCACACCGTCTTTGCCACGCAGGTCAAGGGCCGGGTGCCGGCCTACTTTGGCGACTGCCCCGGCGACATCAATACACACGTACTCGAGCGCATGCGCAAGGCGCTCAACGAGCACGCGGCATATCCGTACCTTATGGGTAACGCACGGGCCCGCTTAGCACAGGCTCGTCATACGGCCGAGATTTCGGGTGCGGGAACCAAGCCGCTCATCAACCTGGGCGGCGATACCTGGGTGCTCTTCCCCTGGCTGGGCAGTTACGCCTTTTTGGCACTCGAGCGCGTGCTCAAGATTAAATGCGCCGCGGAGCTTGGCCTTCGCGGGCTCGATTCGTCGCGTCCATACTTTATGCAGTTCAAGATGAAGGCCGACGAGGAGACGTTCTTTGAGGTGCTCGCCGCCGAGGCCGAGAAGGACTTCGATCCCATCGAGCTCGTCTATCCTGGCGAGGTGCCTTACTTTGACCGCTACGACGAGTTTGTTCCCGAAGAGCTCGTGCGCAAGGGTTTTGCCGAAGGCGTGCTCGACATAGAGGGCATGAAGCAGCGTGTCCGCAGCTGGCGCGACCACGCCTAGGACCAGTCTTTTTTGGGACGGGGAGACTTACTTGTCGTGAAGGACGGTGCCGAGGAAGTCGGTGTCGAAGGGCACAGCTTCGGCAAAGGCGTAGTCGCCGTCGCTGGCGATGAGCAGATAATTCTCCTCGCCGCCGAACTCTGCATCGCCGCATGGGACCACCCAGGCGTGGGCGAATACCTCGAGTGCCGTGGCAGCGCAGTCGCGAAGGAACGTCACATCGCTCCCCTCGTTTGCGCTCACGATATTGGCCACGTAGATACCCCCAGGGTTCAGGCTGCCCCGCGCCAGACGCAGCGCCTCAACGGTCGCCAGCTCGCGTACGGGCTCGGCACCGCCAAAGCAATCGCTCACGACCACATCGTAGCGACGATGACCCACGCTCGTCACGCCCAGATACGAGCGAGCCTCAGCGGTAATCACTCGCAGGCGATCGCCCACCGTGCGCTCCAGCTCGTCCAGGTAGAACCAACGGCGCGCCAGGCGCGTAATCTCGGCATCGTACTCAATGACGTCCATGCGCAAGCTCTCGTGCGACATCAGCGCAAACTTGGGATAGGCAAACCCGCCGCCGCCCAGCATGAGCATGCGGTCGATACCGTGACCATAGGCGTCATGCATTGCGCGCTCGGCCTCAAACACGTCGTCAAACGCACGATAGTACGCAAAGACGGGCTCTGCCCAACGCTCGCCAACGTAGCTTGCGCTTTGGTAGACTCCGCCTTGCACCAACACGCGAATCTCATCGCCGCCCTCATCGTGCACGCGTTTCACACGCGCCAACCCATTGCGGGTTCGCGCAACCTGCAGACAGGCAGCACGAACAGCGACAGCGGCCGCACCAAGCGCCGCGGCTCCCAGAGCAACGCCGGCAACGACGCCGGCAGAAACACTCGGCTTGTTCATCTAGAGCTCCTTTTGCAGATAAAGGCCATGGTCATAAAATCCAAGATGGCGATAGTACTCGCGTGTGCCAATCGCGCTAATCACGTTGATACGCGCATAACCCGCATCCCGAGCAATCTCGCATGCACGCTCTACGAGCAAACGCCCCAACCCGTGATGCTGCGCCGCCTGTCCCTGGTCGCCCACGCGCGCCGCCATGCCATACACGTGTACCTCGCGAATCATCGCCTCGTCCGGCATCGTCGGCAACTCGTCCGCATGTGCAGCAACAAATGAACGGTCGGGCAGCGACAACCGCAAAAAGCCCGCGATCTTGCCCTGCGGCGTCACCCACTGCAAAAAGCGCTCGTGCGTCACCGGCGTCTCGTACTCCACTTCCTCATCAAGAGATAGCTCATCCAAGTCGGCACCCGCCGTGCTGATCTCGCGATAGCGAATCTCGCGCACCGTCGCACCGTCACCCCGAGCAGCCAAGCGGTTTTCGACGAGTTGACGCAGGTTAGGCTTCTTGTTGCCCACCATGATGTCGTCAGAGCTAAAGTCGCGAATCATGCGGCTGATGCGGCAGAACGCCGGCGTCACCACGATGTCGTCGGCCAGCACATCGAGCAGCTCGTCCTCGGTATAGGGGTGCCACTCGCCATGCTCATAGCAGCCCACCAGACGCGAGCCCTCGATGAGCGCGCACGGGTAGACCTTGACCTCGTCGGGCATAAAGGCACCCTCGGTCATAAAGCGCTCGTAGTCGCGTTTGTCCCCCTCGGGCGTGGCGCCCAGCAAGTTGAGCATAAAATGCGCATGGATCTTAAAGCCAAACAGGCGTGCAAGCGAAAACGCCCGCTCGATCTGCGCCACCGAAATGCGACGCTCGTTGATATCGAGCAGGTGCTGGTCGAGGCTCTGGATGCCCATCTGGATCTTGGTGCAGCCCAGACGGCGGATGAGTGTGAGCGCCTGCGGTGTCACGGCATCGGGGCGCGTCTCGATAACGAGCCCCACCACGCGATGCTTCGCCGTCTCGTTGATGCGCTGCTGCCGCTCAAGCTCTTTCATCGTCGCCGTCTGCCACTCGGCGACCTCGCCCCACGGCGTGCCGGGGCCGTACAGACAACGCACCGCGCGGTTATAGCCGCCCACGGCAGCATCCACACGCCCCTGCTCGTCGGCAACGCCGGCAGCGAGCTTGGCCTCGTCTGTCGCAATGCCGGCAGCCCGATAGCGCTCGCGGCGCTCTGTTACCACCGGCGGCAGGGCATCGGCGGGAGCATCATCGAGCAGGCGCCCTGCCTCGGCACGGCTGATGCCCGGACGCGCCAACATGGGGTTTGCCGCCACGCCGGCGACGGCATCGTCATTGAGCGCACGGAAGAGCTCCGACATAAACCATGCCTGATACCCTTGCGGATAGTCGCTCCAGGTACCACCGAGCACGATGAGCTCTATCTTGTCGGTCGCATGCCCCATCTGCGAAAGCGCGGTCAGACGAGCGCTCACCTGCAGATACGGATCGAAGCAGTTTTGCTCCGCACGGGCACACGCCGGCTCAGCGTGCAGATAGCTCTTGGGCATGCGCAGATCGTTGGGACAAAATAGGCAATCGCCCGAGCATGGCCAGGGCTTGGTGATAACGGTAATGGTCGCCACGCCCGAAGCCGTGCGGCGCGGCTTCATGCGCAGCACCTGCAGCAGTTGGCGTTCCAGATCGGCATCGACATTCCACGCAGCCCACCGAGCCGGCTCCTCACGTTTAACCCGCTGGTAGAACGGCAGCAGACGGCGCTTGGCCAAATCGCGTTTGTCGGCACCCTCACGGCGCGCCTCGGCATGTATCAGTTTGACGAGCGCCTTGTCGTCCACGGTCTCACCGCGACGCAGGGTCTCGAGTATGTTCAAGACAATCTGTTCCATGTCCCCATTGTAAAGGCAAAGGTGCCGAAGCCAATCTCGGCTTCGGCGCCTTCATCAAACAGCGCGGCTACGTTTGCGGGTCTCCGAAAACCGCATGTCACTCCGAATCAAACGACATGTCGCCCGAACCGACCTTAAAACGATACGTGGCAGATTTATCACCGTTGTCGAATTCAAGATTCAAAATGGTCTCGCCGTCGTAGCCAAGCGGAAGGAAATCGCTCTCGAAGTCGCCGCTGCCCACGGTGAGGCTCGCCTTAAAGCCCGTAGAGTTCGGAACCGATATCTCCACATCGCCCGAGTCCACGCTTACGTCCATCGACTTCGCGGGGGCCTGGTAGAGCTCGAACGTCACATCGCCCGAACCGACCTCAGCACTGAGCGCATCAGTCACGCTGCCCGTAAACTCTACATCTCCCGCACCCAGGAAAAGGTCAAAACCATCACAGATGACACCGGCAATCTGCAGATCACCCGAGCCCACGTGCGCGTTGATCCCCTTCAGATGTTCGGCAACACGGCACGGCAGCTCGACCGTAACTGAGCGATCGATTGCCTTACCGTCATCACTTCCAAACTGGGAAACCTTGAGCGTCGAGTCCTCGACGGATGCGATGTTTTGCGTCGCGGCCTTGGAGGCATCCATACCCTTGGCAACGCGTCCCCGCTCGATAACGCGAGCCTTGTTGCCATCAACAACCTTGACGTCCACCGTAGCCGCGGCGATATCGAAATCAAGGTAGCGGAACTCATCGGCATCAAAGGTCGCACTCGAAAGCTGCTGAGGTTGAGCGGAATATTTACCGCCATCGTTCATAAAATCGTCGTCGCCGACCACATCGTCCATACCAGACAAGCCGGGTACAACATCGTCGAGATCCCACGGGCCATCAAAATGAATCAAAGTCCGCGAAATACCAAAGACAAGTCCGATGATGAGCACGAACGCTCCGATGCCAACGCCCAAGCGTACCTTGGATTCATGCGAAAGCTTCATCATTCATCACCCTCTTTGGTGATCGGGTCAGCGGTAGTCGCGGTAGCCACGCCAGCATCAACCGCAGCGGAAGCATCCTGCACCTGAGTCCTAGCCGTCACCGGTGCCGAACCAACCTGAATATCCCCGCGCGCCCAATCACCATCGAGTGCACGCGCCACCCAGTGATAGATGGGAATCGTAAAGAAGATCAGCGCGGCAAAGGGGCTGGCACCAAACAGGAACATCAGCAAAAAGAACAGCAGCCAACACACAGCCCAATACGGGAACGACTGGAACGGGCCCTTCACCGGAGTCGAGCCAACCGCGCCGCCACTCGTCACCTGCGCCGTAGCGGCATTGGCGGCCTGCGCACTCCAGCTTGCCGCTTGCGCCGCCTTGGCGGCGGCATCACTCGCCTGCGTTGCCGCCTCGGTAGCACGTGCCGCCGCCTCATGGGTACGGGCGCGCTCCGCCGCCTCGGCCTCGCGCTGACGGGCGCGGTCCTCGTTCTCAAACTCGATATCGTCCTCGATCTCGTCACTCGGATTGAGGAGCTCGTCCAAGCTCACGCCATAGAGTTTTGCGAGCGAGATCAGGTTCTCGGTATCGGGCGAGCTCTCCGCGCGCTCCCATTTACTGACCGCTTGGCGCGACAGCCCCAGCTTTCGCGCCAACCCTTCTTGGCTAAAGCCCTTGCTGCGGCGAAGGTCGGCGAGCCGCTGCGCAGTTTCTACATTCATGGTTCCTCCTATGCTTTTGCCAGCCGTGCCGCCGGACCGTTGCTGTTCTTAAGGCGCCTTGCACAGTTAAAAATCTATCCGCCACCGCCAAAAGCATGCCACCTATTCTAGTGAGATTTTTGACAACCGGCGGTTGCGGGCACAGATGAGCTGCGGAAATGTGTCCAAACAAAGCAATGACCCACAGCTCGGTTGTCCCCGTTGCGGCGTTAACGGTAGTATGGTCGTACTATTTATTCCGCACCGCCATCGGAGGGAGTTCCGCGCCGTGAACCGCGATTTCGCCTCATCGCTCATCCAGCTCAACAACACGTTCTATCGCGAGCACTCCGCCTCCTTTTCCGATACGCGCCAAGCCCCGTGGCCCGGCTGGGTGCGCACCATGGACATCGCGCTCGGACAGCTCGATGTGGCCACGATCGAGCATCCCGTCCGCGTCTTCGATCTTGCCTGCGGCAATATGCGATTCGAGAACTTTGCCGCCGGCGGCGCACTTGCCGCCAAGGGCGTCGACGGCGCAAACCCCTCGGCAGATGCCAGCTGCCCCTTCGAGTTCTATGGCGTCGACTCGTGCCAAGACCTGGCCATCGATGCACATGGCCACGCCCTGCGCATTCCCAACCTGCACTTCCAGGAACTCGATGTGCTCGACGCCCTCATGAGGCTCAACCCCGCCGAGACGCCCGATGCGCTCTTTGACGCCCCGCTCGCCGACATCTCGGTCTGCTTTGGCTTTATGCACCACGTACCATCGTGCGAGTACCGCGTACGCGTACTTGATGCCTTGGTGCGCCAAACGCGCCCGGGCGGCATCATCGCTATCAGCTTTTGGGAGTTTATGAACGACGAGCGCATGGCGCGCAAGGCCGTTCGCGCCGAAGCCCGCGCCGAGCTCACCCCGCCGTTTGAGGGTTACGATTCCGCGCAGTTTGAAGCCGGCGACCACCTCATTGGCTGGCAAAACGACCGCCACGCCTACCGCTATTGTCATCACTTTGACGATCAGCAGATCACCGACCTGGTGCGCGGCGTCCGTACGTTCTACAAGAGCGGCGAGGTCCCCGTGCGCGAGCTTGAGCGTTTCCATGCCGACGGTCGCAGCGGCGAGCTCAACCGCTATGTGGTCCTCAAGCGTCTGTAGGCATCGGCGACTCGCCGCCGAGCCGCGCCGCAACGTTCGGGCAAACTATGCCCATCTTTTTCCAACCCATTGACGGAACGCGCCTGCATTGTGTTCCATACGTATGACCAAGGAGCCTCATGGGAGCCGTCCACGTTCGCACCCCTAAGAACTTTGTGCTCGAGGAGCGCCTGGAGCGCAACGCCAATGCGATTGAGACGAACCCCGAGCCTTATGCCGGGAATTGGCGCGAAGCCTGCGCGCCAGCCGGCGGCGCACCCTTCACCCGCCTTCATCTGGATCTGGGCTGCGGCAAAGGCACCTATCTGGTTGAGCAAGCTCGCCGTGAGCCCGACACGCTCTTTATCGGTATGGACCAGGAGCCCATCTGCATCGCCTATGCCGCACAGAAAATCTGCGAGCAGGGGCTGTCCAACGCACTCGTCCTGCCCCGAGGTGCCGCATCGCTGCCGCAGCTATTTGCCGCAGGCGAGCTCGATGCCATCACCATCAACTTTCCCACGCCGCAGCCCAAGGCCAAGTACGCCAAAAAGCGACTCGTCCATGTCGACCACCTAATGCTGTACCGTCCGCTCTTTGCAGCCGGCGCCACCGTCACGCTGCGCACCGACAGTAAGCCATTGCGCGACTACGCCTTGGGGCAGTTTGCTGCGGCCGGCTATGACACGCTTTGGGTAAGCGACGACGTCCGCCGCGACCATCCCGAGCACCCCGAGACCGAATACGAGCGCCGCACGCGCGAGATGGGTGCCGTCGTCTATGGCATTTGCGCCACACCCGGCGCACATCCCAGTGACGATGCGCTCACGGCGGGTCACATGCAGGAGCAAAGTCTTGCCTGCTACCTGCCCGATAACCTCGATGAGCTCACCTATGTGCCTCTGGGCATGGAAGAAGCCGTCGAGAACTTTAAAAACCGCGCCCGTAAAGGCAAAAAGCGCCTGCCGCAGGAGTCCTAGGGCTTTTGATGGCCGCGGCGTTGACAACCAAGCGCAAATAGGCGCCGACGAACGGCCCTCAAACCTAAGTGAGTAGACTTTTTGACAACAGCCGAGCACAACCCGTATGGCAAAAACTAAAACCGCAGGTAGAGACCTTGCGTAAAAACCATGTGCTCGCGATATCGCAAAAAGTCTACTCACTTAGCTGGCGACTGCACCAAACGGCTGGGCAGAACGCCCATTTCCTGCATTTTCTCGCGCGCTGGCACCCCGCGCCGCCGCTACGCCATAATAGTTGGCGGACAATCGCGAGAGAAAGCAACCACACATGGCACAGACCACGACAGATACCGCCGCCAGCACCGTCTCGGGCGCCGGCGCCGCCAGCTCATTCTCGGGCGGCACGGGAACCGAGGCCGAGTTCGGCTCGCTCGGCGCGCTCTCCCCCACCTGGTGGGAGCCCGAAGACGGCAGTGAGCCCGAACCGTGGCTCACGGCCGATCAGGCCTTCGAACGCTTCTTTGAATGGACGAGCGACCGCGGCATCGAGCTGTGGGATCACCAAGAAGAGGCCCTCATGGACCTGGCTGCCGGCGATCACGTCATTTTGGGCACACCGACCGGCTCGGGCAAATCGCTCGTCGCGCTGGGCATGCTCTTTATGGGCATGGCGCAGGGCAAGCGCTGCTATTACACGGCCCCCATCAAGGCCTTGGTCAGCGAAAAGTTCTTCGACCTGGTACAGGTGCTCGGCCGCGATAACGTCGGTATGATCACCGGCGACACGCATATCAATACCAAAGCGCCCGTCATCTGCTGCACGGCCGAAATCCTTGCCAACGATGCGCTGCGCGAGGGCGAGGATGCCGACGTGGGCTGCGTGGCCATGGACGAGTTCCACTACTTTGCCGACCCCGATCGCGGCTGGGCTTGGCAGGTACCGCTGCTCACCCTGCCCCACACGCAATTCATGCTCATGAGCGCCACGCTCGGCGATGTCACCGCGATCGCCGCCTCACTCGAGGAGCACACCGGCGCTACCTGCGACTTGGTCGTCGATGCCCCACGCCCCGTGCCGCTGAGCTACGACTACGTGACGACCTCGCTCGAGGGCACCGTCGAGCTCGCAATGCGCCGCGGCGAGGCCCCGCTCTACATCGTGCACTTTAGCCAGGACGCCGCACTTGCGACGGCGCAATCCCTCGCCAACTTTGGTATTGCCAGCAAGGAGCAGCGCGAGGCCATCAAAGAGGCGGCCAAGGGCACGAGCTTCTCGACGGCCTTTGGCAAGATTCTTAAGCGCTTGCTCGGATGCGGCGTCGGCGTGCACCATGCTGGCATGTTGCCGCGCTATCGTCTGCTGGTCGAGCGCTTGGCACAACAGGGCCTGTTGCCCGTCATCTGCGGCACCGATACGCTCGGCGTCGGCATCAACGTGCCCATCCATACCGTGGTGCTCACCGCGCTCACCAAGTTCGACGGCTACAAGATGCGTCGTCTGCGCGCTCGCGAGTTTCATCAGATTGCCGGTCGCGCCGGCCGCTCGGGCTTCGATACCGAGGGCATGGTGATTGCCGAGGCACCCGAGCACGAGATCGAGAATGCCAAGCTCATGGCCAAGGCGGGCGACGACCCCAAGAAGCTCCGCAAGATTAAAAAGAAGAAGGCCCCCGAGGGCTTTGTCACCTGGAACAAGCAGACCTTTGAGCGCCTGATCGAGACGCAGCCCGAAACGCTCAAGCCGCGCCTTCGCATCACACACTCCATGGTGATTAGCGTGGTCGAACAGGGCGGCGACGCCCGTGCCCGCGTGCACGACCTCATCGAGACGAGCCTGCAAACGCCCGAGGAAAAGGCAAAGCTCGAGGTTCGCGCCGACGAAATCTTCGCCACGCTCATCGATTCCGGTGTCGTCGTTCGCACCGAGGTGCCGCCCGCACCCGACGCTCCGGCTGACGCCGCGCCGGACATCGACTACGCGCTGACGGTCGACCTGCCCGAGGACTTTGCGCTCGATCAGCCGCTCTCGCCGTTCTTGCTCGCCGCGTTGGAGCTGCTCGATCCCGAGAGCGAGACCTATACCATGGATTTAATCTCAATGGTCGAGGCGACGCTCGAAGATCCCAAGCAAGTGCTGCGTGCGCAGGAGCGTGCCGCACGCGATCGAGCTATGGCCGAGATGAAGGCCGACGGCATCGAGTATGAGGAGCGTCTGGAGCGCATTCAAGACGTCACGTACGAAAAGCCGCTCGAGGATTTGCTCGACGCCGCTTTTGACAAGTACTGCCAGGAAGTACCCTGGGCAAACGACTACCAGCTCTCTCCCAAGAGCGTCCTGCGCGATATGCTGGAAAGCGCGAGCGATTTTAAGGGCTACATTCAAAAGCTCGGCATCGCCCGCTCCGAGGGCATTTTGCTGCGCTACCTGGCAGAGGCTTACCGTTCGCTCGACCGCACCGTACCCATCGAGAAGCGCGACGAGCGCCTGCGCGACATTATCTCGTGGCTGGGCTTTGTGGTGCGCTCGGTCGACTCGAGCCTGGTGGACGAGTGGGAGAACGCCGGCAACCCGGCAGCCCTCGACGCCGCGCCGCCGCAGGGCATCGACGAGGTCGTGGCGGACCGTCGCGGCTGCACGCTGTTGGTGCGCAACGCGCTCTTCCGCCGCGTGACTCTTGCCGCCCGCGAGCATGTGCGCGACCTGGGCGAACTCGACGACGACTGGGGCATGAGCGAGATCCGCTGGCAAAAAGCACTCGACGCTTACCACGAGCAGCACGAGGAGATTCTCACCGACGGCGACGCGCGCTCCTCTGCTATGTTCTCGATCGACGAGTCCGACGAGAAGGCGCTCCACGTGTGGCACGTGCACCAGATTTTTGCCGACGAGGACGGCGACCACGACTTTGGCATCATGGGCGATGTCGATCTGGACGCCACGCAAGACGGTGGCGAGGTCATCTTCAAGAACTACCGCGTCGGTTTTATCGAGGATTTGCTCGAGGATTAGCCAAGCATATTGGGACGAAACGAAGCGGGGCTGTTGGCAACATCGCCAGCAGCCCCGCTTTTTCACTATCCGCTATGCCTTACTCGGCATCCTCGACCTCATACGAATCCGCCTCGGCTGGCTCCTCGTTTGTCTCTGG
Source organism: Collinsella sp. AF14-35 (assembly GCF_003464565.1). Lineage (NCBI taxonomy): Bacteria > Bacillati > Actinomycetota > Coriobacteriia > Coriobacteriales > Coriobacteriaceae > Collinsella > Collinsella sp. AF14-35. The sequence continues at coordinate 15,408 of NZ_QRZD01000010.1, read as the reverse complement.
CGCAGCCTCGCGCGCCTCGTCAAACGCTGCCTTCATGGTCTTGTTGCCCCATGTGAGCTTGCGAATGGTAAGCTCATCGGCCTTGTTGTGGGCCAAGCGTAGGTTCTCGGTGCTGCGGCGCAAGTCGTCCTTGGTCTTCTCGAGCTGCTTAATGGCGGCATCGATCTCCTTGATTGCCGACTCGAATTGCTTGCTCGCCAGGTTGTAGTTGCGCGAGAAGCCATCCTTGAACTTCTCCATCTTGGCTTCGAAGTTCGTGACATCGATATTCTGCTGTTTGTACTCCGCCAGTTCCTGCTTATAGCGAAGCGAACCCATAGCGGCGTTGCGAAGGAGCGTAATCATGGGGATGAAGAACTGCGGGCGGATCACGTACATCTTCTCATAGCGGTAACTCACGTCGACGATACCCGCGTTATAGAGGTCACTCTCGGGCTCCAGCAGGGTGCAGAGCACCGCATACTCGCAGCCTTTCTGGCGGCGATCGTGATCGAGTTTCTTAAAGAAATCCTCGTTCTTGTGTTTGGTCGCGGTCTCGTCGTTCTCGTTTTTCATCTCGAACATGATCGAAATGATCTCGTTGCCGCTCTCGTCACACTCGCGGAAGATAAAGTCGCCCTTGGTACCCTCGGACGCATCATTATCTTTCTCGAAGTACGCGTTGGGAAACGCCGTCATGCGCAGACGGTTGAACTCAGTCTCGCAGTGCTGCTCGAGCGACTCGCCCACCATCTTGGTGGACAGGCGGACCTTCATGTCCTTAAGGCGCTCAATCTCTTCATCCTTGTAGCGAATCAGGTCATCGCTCGCGCGCTTGGCCTGCGCAAGCTCGAGCTCGTGTGCCGCCTTGGCTTGCTCCTCACGAGAATCGCGCACCGCCAGCTCGCTCGTCAGTTTGGCACGCGCCTCATCGTGCTCTCGCTCCGCCGCGGCGACCGCCTCTGACAGGTTCATTTTTGCCATCAGTTCCTGCTCGCGCAGCTGGGCACGCAGGCCCTCGGCCTCCTGCTCAGACCGAGCCTTTGCGGCGGAAAGCTTCTCCTGCACCTTCGCGCGGTAGTCTGTGAGTGTGCGTTCGGCCTCGCTGCGAGCGGCATCGAGCTCACGCTGAGACTCGGCCGCGGCAGCGGCAAGCGCCATCTCCTGGGCCTTGTCCGCCGCGGCAAGCTTGGCCTGCAACTCGGCAATCTGGGCATCTCGTGCAGCTACATCGTTTTGAGCAGCATTGCGCGCCGCCGACTCGGCAAGCTTGGCTTCGTCATCCTTGCGCCCCAGCTGCGCACGCAAGTTGTCGATTTCGCGCTGGAGCTCGGCGTTCTCCTTTTGAGCGTCGGCACGGGCCTCAACCGCCGCGCGCTGGCTTGCGCTCTCGCGCTCCGCGGCAGCGCCCTCGAGTTTGGCGTGCAGCTCGGCAAGCTCCGCATCGCGCTTGGCGAGTTCTTGCGCCAGCTGCTGGGCTGCAGCGTTCTTCTGCTCGACAAGCTGAGCGTCGCGCTGAGACTCCGCCTTTTGCAAAGCAGCCGTCGAGCGCGAGCGCTCAAGCTCCAGCGCCTGCTCGCCCTCGCGCTGAACAGCCTTCACGCGCTCGTCCAGGTCGCGCGAGAACTCGGCGTCGCGCACCTGCTTGACGATATCCGCATAACCGGACGCATCGACCTTAAAAACTTCACCGCAATGCGGGCACTTGATCTCGTTCATGGCAGCTCCTCGATGGACGCAAATTTCAACCGCCTACACTCTACCGCGCCGCACGGACAAAAAAGGCGCCGCTGCCATAATGGCAGCGGCGCCAGAACCACCATAAAGGTGCCTGTCCCCTTTGCGGTGGTTTGTGTGGTGGTTCGAGAATTACAGCCCAAAGAAGTCAAGGATTTGATCACGGCTTACGGGCTTGTAATCGTTGGCATCGAGACCGACATCATAGCGAAAGATAGGGCGCTCGCGATCGCGGTTGCGCGCGTTGGTGCGGTCTCCCCTGCTGTGGATATGCCCGTGCAGCATGATGGCGCCGCGCGCCTTGCCATTCCAGCTGAGCATGGGGTAATGGCTCATAACTAGACGATGGCCCTTGGCATAGCCGGGAGCCATCTCCAGGTAATCGCATACCTCATCCCAAATCTGCGGTACGTCGGGATCTTCCCAATCACCGTCATGGTTGCCACGGATGAGCGTCACATTCTGGCATTCGATGCGCTCGCGCAGGCGCACCGCCTCCGCCAGGGGCAAACGATAGGTAAAGTCTCCCAAGATATAGAGACGGTCGTCCGCCGCCACGCACTCATTGATGGCATCGATGACCTTGCGGTTCATCTCCTCGACCGAATCAAACGGCCGATCCATATCGTGCAAGATATTCGTATCGCCCAGGTGCAGGTCGGCGGTAAACCACATCATCGTCTCTGTCCTCATTTCGCAACGCGTCTAACACGTGCCTAGTATACAGACGCAGCGATGCGACAGTTACCCAAAGAGCCCGCCGAACAGACCTCGGCAGCGCTTGTCCTTTTTATTCGAACCTTTATCCTGGGTGTTCTTATCCTTTTGCTTTTTGCGATCCTGCTCCAGCTCATCGTCATCGAGCAGCATATCCCACTCAAACGGATCGTCCGTCAAATCGAACAGGTCGTCGTCAAACATGGCAGCCTCCATTGCCGACTAGCGAGCATCCACCACATAGAGCCCAACGCGCACCTGATGCCACGGGCTGCGCTCGGGGGCAACCTGTTGCACACGGGCCTCAAATACGTCCTCGTGGCCGTAATACATCATCAAGGACAGTGGGCCGACCTCGTTTCCTGGAACGTAGCCAAGTTTGGTCTTGCCATAGTAGATCGCAACTGCCTCGGGGTCATGAGGATTATCGCGCTCGGCACACAGCGTCAGTTTATCGCCCGCTTTAAGATCGCCTAGGACCAAAGCGCCGTCGGCATATTGAAATCCTGCGATGTGAAACGACAGAAGAACACGTGAAGGCTCGTACATAGCAACTCCCCTAACGGCCGGATAAACCGGCGTTTAACCTTATTGAGAAGTCTACGGGTCCGTGCGGACACAAATTCGCCCCACCCGCGCCTTTTCGACCGTTTGTCGCTACACCATCTGATTTTAATGCACAAACATGCGCACGAACTTGTGCCTCCAGCTTTCATACGGAGCATAGCGGAATGGCACGTCCAGCCACGTTGCCTTGTTCACGATGCTCTTCTTGTGGCTAAACGTATCGAAGCTCTCGCGTCCATGGTACTGCCCCATACCGCTCGCGCCCATGCCGCCAAAGCCCATATGGCTCGTAGCCAGATGCATGATCGTGTCGTTGACGCAGCCGCCGCCAAAGGGCACATGGCGCACAAAGCGCTCCTGAACTGCGCGGTCCTGGCTAAAGATATATAAGGCCAGCGGTGTCGGACGATCCGTAATAAACGTCTCGGCCTCGTCTAAGCTCTCAAACGTCAGCACCGGCAAGATGGGACCGAAGATTTCTTCCTGCATCACGGCGTCATCGGGGGACACGCCGTCTAGGATCGTCGGCTCAATCTTGAGCGACGACTCGCGCGCCGTGCCTCCCAGCACAACCTTGTCGGGATCGATCAGCCCGCGCACGCGCGCAAAATGCTTGGCGTTGACGATGTGGCCGTAATCCTCGTTGTCGAGCGGATGCTCGCCAAACATGCGGCGGACCTCCTCCTTGATGAGGCCCAACAACTCATCGTGCACGTGCACGTCGACCAGCAGATAGTCGGGCGCTACACAGGTCTGGCCCACGTTGAGCCATTTACCAAAGGCGATACGCCGTGCCGCGACCTTCAAGTTTGCCGTCGCATCAACGATGCAGGGGCTCTTGCCGCCCAGCTCAAGCGTCACGGGCGTGAGGTTTTTGCTCGCGCGCTCCATGACGAGCTTGCCGACCGGAACGCTACCGGTAAAGAAGATCTTGTCCCAGCACTCGTCGAGCAGCGCTTCGTTTTCGGCGCGGCCGCCCTCGACAACCGTCACCAGACGCGGATCAAACGCCTCTTCACAGATCCGCTTGAGCACCGCGCTCGATGCCGGAGCATAGGCGCTCGGCTTGATGACCACGGTATTGCCCGCGGCAAGGGCGCCGGCAAGCGGCTCGAGCGTTAGCAAAAACGGGTAGTTCCAGGGCGCCATAATGAGCGTGACGCCATAGGGCACGGCTTGCGTTTTGCACACACTCACGGCGTTGGCGAGGTCACACGGACGCAGGCGCGGACGACTCCATCGAGCCACATGCGCAATCTGATGACGAATCTCGGAAAGCGAGGTGCCGGTCTCACACATATAGGCCTCGTCATGCGACTTTCCCAAATCGGTCTTGAGCGCATGGGCAATATCGGGTTCGTGCGCCCGCACTGCGTCGCGCAAGCTCACGAGCGCGCGACGGCGAGCGTTAACGTCAAACGTGGCGTGCGTCTTAAAGTAGGCGCGCTGATCGCCGACGATGCGCGCAATTTCCTCGGTGTTCATGGGCCCTCCTAATTCTCGTCTTCAAACATACCACCCGCAACGACCTCGTACATATGTTCGAGCTCCAGACGGTCCATTAGAAGCGGAACGGGGTATAGCGGATTGGCCTCGGCATCGGCATGGGCCGCCATTTGCGGAATATCGGAGCGGCGAATGCCCGTCACATATTTGGGAATGCCCAAGGCGGCATTCATGCGGTCGACCCAATCGATAAAGGCCTCGGCCGCAAGACTGTCCTGCGCGGTAGCCGGCGCAATGCCCGCCATGCGAGCAAGATCGGCAAGCTTGGGGGCGGCGGCGTCACCATAAGCGCGAAGCATGTGCGGCAGGATAATCGCGTTGGCCAAACCGTGCGGAATTCCGTATCGGCCGCCCAGACTGTGCGCGATGGCGTGAACGTATCCCACATAGGAGCGGGTAAACGCAACGCCCGCCTTATACGCCGCCGAAAGCATATTGCGACGCGCACGCATGTCGTCGCCATGCTCATAGGCCTCGAGCAAATTGTCGTGGATGAGCTGCACCGCCTGGCGCGCCATCTTGCGCGTGTAGGGCGTGGTGCTACGGCCGATAAAGGCCTCGACGGCATGCGTCAGGGCATCCATACCCGTCTGCCCCGTAATGGAGGCGGGCAGGCCACGTGTAAACTCGGGGTCGTGCACCGCAAAGCGCGGAATAAGCACAAAGTCGTTAATGGGGTACTTGTAGCGCGTCTCGTCATCGGTGATAACCGCCGCGAGCGTGACTTCGCTTCCCGTACCGGCGGTAGTGGGAACCGCAATAAGCAGCGGCAGGCGACGATGAATCCGCAGCAGGCCGCGCATCTTGTTGATGGGCTTGTTTGGCTGCGCAATGCGTGCGCCCACGCCCTTGGCGCAGTCCATGGCTGATCCTCCGCCAAAGCCGATAATGGCCCGGCAGGCGCTCTCTCGGTACAGGGACGCCGCTTCCTCCACGTTTGAGACCGTGGGGTTTGCACGCGTTTCGGCATAGACCGAAACGCCAATCCCCCTGGATGCGAGCGCCGTCTCGAGCGGTGCCGTGAGCCCCAGACGGGCAATACCGGGATCCGTCACGATAAGAACCCGCTGTATCGAGCGCTTTTGAAGCACTTCGGGCACATCCTCGGCATGCTCCAGAATGCGTGGCTCGGTATAGGGCAGCACCGGCAACGCGATGCGAAAAACCGTTTGATATGCTCGGCACCAGGCACGACGGGCTAGATGCATAAAGGAAACTCCCTCATTTGTTGATTGGTTAACATTTGCTCGACCGATTGTACTCATCGGAGGTCTCGAGCGGCCTGGCAATCGTTAATCAATCAACATCTTCACATGCCTAAAATTTTTTATTAAAAATCATTCCTAATAGGCTTCACATTCGGTTGCATTTATGGATAATAGAACTCGTCAAGACGCACGTCCGGAGAGGGCCCTTACGGGACCGGACGAGCGCGCCATCGCCATCGATCGAAAGGATCGAATTATGAAGTTTGTTTGCCCCGTTTGCGGTTATGTGGAAGAGTTCGACGGCGACCAGCTGCCCGAGGATTTCAAGTGCCCCCAGTGCGGCGTTCCCGGCTCTCGCTTCCTGAAGCAGGAGGAGGGTCAGCTCGAGTGGGCTGCCGAGCACGTTGTGGGCGTAGCCAAGATGGAGGGCGTCTCCGAGGATATCGTTGCCGACCTGCGCGCCAACTTTGAGGGCGAGTGCTCCGAGGTCGGTATGTACCTGGCCATGGCTCGCGTCGCTCATCGCGAGGGCTATCCCGAGATCGGCCTGTACTGGGAGAAGGCTGCGCACGAGGAGGCCGAGCATGCCGCCAAGTTCGCTGAGCTCCTGGGCGAGGTCGTGACCGACTCCACCAAGAAGAACCTCGAGATGCGCGTTGAGGCCGAGAATGGCGCCACCGCCGGCAAGACCGATCTTGCCAAGCGCGCCAAGGCCGCTGGCCTCGATGCCATCCACGACACCGTGCACGAGATGGCTCGCGACGAGGCTCGCCACGGCAAGGCTTTCGCCGGTCTGCTCAAGCGCTACTTTGGTTAAGCCAACCGCCTGAGAGACAATCTCTAGCTCGATAAGGCCCGGACCGCAAGATCCGGGCCTTTTTCGTGTCTAGCGAACCAGTTAACGTCCCAAAAAAGGACCACCTTCGGCATCGGCTTCGCGTCAAAAACTAAGTGAGTAGCCTTTTGGGAACTTGTCGAGCAGACCATCCGTATTGCTTTATAAAACCGCAGGTAGACAGCTTGCCGCAAAATAATCTGGTCGCCATCACGCTAAAAGTCTACTCACTTAGATTTGCAACCGTCCATGATCGGGCCTTTTTGTGTCTAACGGGCATCTTTTTGTCGATTTCTCCCAGTTTTGACCAGTCAACGAATAGCTCAGACCGAAGTAATGCCTCGGCCCCTTGCTCCTCCAAGCTTTTATCGCGATATTCAACATCGAGCAACCTGCACACGGCCTTAACAATCGCGTGGAATCTATCCTCATCGGATATCTGTCCGTGTGTCAGGAGAAATACATCGTAGCCCATGGCCTGAAGCGCCGTCATGCGGTCGGCGTCGCGCAAGCCATCCCCGGCTCGCCCGTGTGAGCCCTTTCCTTGGCATTCAATGGCCACCTGTCGCTCTCCGTCCGGCGAAGACAGAAGTAGGTCAATGTATACGCGGGACTTGCCTACAATCGCCCGAGCACTTGCGCTTAGCGCCACTTCGACATTGAGCTCTATGCCGCAAAAACCTTCGCCTCCCAGGGATCGTGGCAACCCAAGCAACAAATACGTCTCAACCTCAAAAGGCGATGCGGCACCCAGTGGAACGAGATGAGATACCGCGACAAATCGCTTGCCGTAACGCATCCCACAAACATCTGAGCAAAAACGGTCAAGGTCTTCGCCCAAAACCAAAGCGTCGCGCCGCCATAAATTTGAGGCGGCGCCGTCCTCGGACGGACAGCGCGCCCAACCCAAGGTTGCCGGAATCGCGCCCGACTCAATTGCACGCGAAAGCTCTGCCTCGAGTGCTGCTGGCAAGGCACAAACCGTAAACAAGCCGCACATCTCCGCCAACACCAAAACAAGCTGGAGATCCGTCAGATGCCGCGACATGATGAATGCCGTCAGCAGAGGAGACGTAACCAAAAACCCATGTTCCGTTTCCAGCACGGATTCCCTGGGGAACTCGCCTAGGAACAGCCGCTGCCTAATGCTGACAGGGCAAGTCCGCTTGCCTCTCGTCCGAACCAATGTATACAGCGGAAAGCCGAGCACAACCGTAGCCGTCGGGTTACGGGCGAGCTCGCATCGCCGCCGGTCTTCTTCCGGTCGCGGGAGCGGCGGACACAGAGCGCGGGCCTGAGGGGGCAAGCGCCAGTACTTAAAAGCCGATATGTCACAAAGTAGATCCTTCATAGGCACAGGAAAACACGAATTTCAACCCGGGCGCTCACGCATTGGCGCGAACGCGCCGAAAAGGGCGCCGAACGGACTACTTAGTTTTCAACAGCCCTCCCCAACTGGCCAAAAGCTTGCCAAAAGCTGGACGGAGCGCTGTTGAAAACTCATTTTTCGCTCATGCGGAAGCCTTGCACAGCAAGTGAGTAGACTATTTAGGACCCGCCGAGCAGACCGCCCATACTGCTTTACAAAATCGCAGGTAGATGGATTGCTTCAAAACGGTCTGGTCGCCAAGGCGCCAAAAGTCTACTCACTTAGGTTGCAGGGCGTTCCCGTCAACTGCGAATCCAGGGTTTTTAGCTCTTTTGGACTCAGGTCGTCATACTGGACAAGAATTCGAGTTGATTTTTCTGGGACAGATACGCCATTGGCGCACCAAAAACAGTCACCGATATCGGTAAAAGGAATATTCGAACGCGTGAGGGCATGCGTAATAGAGTTTTCATCCGTGTCACGCCCTGCGGCTACGACGCAGTAAAGGCCAGCGTCTGCGTGCTCGATCGAAACCTCCCCCGCCGGAAATGCCTTCCGTACAAGCGTCGCCAGGCCATCACGCGCCTCGCGAGCACGAACGCGTACGCGGTTCACATGTCGCTCGTAATCGCCCGATTCCAGCAAACGAGCCAAAGCGACCTGGTCAACAGAACTCACCGACGAGGCGTAAAAGCCAAGGTTGCGCCTAAACCGTTCCATCAGCTCATCGGGCAGGACCATATACGCCAAACGCAGGGCCGACGACAGACTTTTTGAAAACGTGTTGGTGTAGATGACCGATTGGGCGGCATCAATCGACGCGAGCGCGGGAATCGGCTTACCGGCAAGGCGAAACTCGCAATCAAAGTCATCTTCGATGAGATACCGGTCCGGCCGCTCGGCGGCCCAGCCCAGCAGGGCATAGCGACGCGCAATGCTCGTCACAAGGCCGGTCGGATACTGATGGGACGGCATCAGGTGAAGGACATCCGCCCCGGTTTTCTGCAGAGCGCTCAAGTCCACGCCCTCACCGTCCAACGGGATATACCGCACTTCGCAACCCATGGCCTGATAGATGCGCGTCAAACGCAAATACCCCGGATCCTCAACGGCATACACCTTGTCCGCGCCAAGCAGCTGAACCAACATGGTATCGAGCAACTGGGCGCCCGCACCGATAACGATGTTGTCGGGGTCGACATTCATGCCCCTTGTCCCGCGCAGATGGTGAGCAATTGCGCGTCGTAGCCGAACGGTGCCCTGCGCCGGCGCGGGCGAAAAGATTTCACGTTCGTCTTCGGACGTCAGTGTCGCCCGTAGCGCGCTTTGCCAAAGCCGCGCCGCCTCCAAAGCGGAAGGAGAAAGAGCCTCGAACTGCTCAGTCTGTCCGTCGGAATCATGCGCGCTGGGGCCAACAGAGACAGCATCTCGGTCGATATCCCCCGCGGCCAAAGACAAAACCGGTGCATCGGGAAGCTCGCACGCGTAGTAACCACGGCGCGGCTTTGAGCAAATATAACCCTCGGCAAGCAACTGGCTATATGCATTTTCGATTGTAATGACACTAATTCCCAGATGACTGGCAAAGGCGCGCTTAGACGGAAGATGCTCCCCCGCCGCAATACGTCCAGCTACAATATCATCTCGAATTTGCTGGTAAACATACTCATAGAGCGATGCTTCGCCGCGGTTTTCCAAATTATAGTCAAGCATGAGTTTGTCACCTGACCTTATCGAGTCATTCAATCTGGCATTAGTCTGACCTTGCTATTATCTCGAAAACTGAGTATTTCGCCATACCCAGCCCCCCGATAGGATGTTCCGTCAAGCAATGCACATGCCAACCAAGGGAGCAACCATGGCAGAACAGACCAGCAAGGCCGATCGCGTCAAACTCAACCGCGAGCTCGCGCAGATGCTCAAGGGCGGCGTCATCATGGACGTCACCACGCCCGAGCAGGCACGTATCGCCGAGGAGGCAGGCGCCTGCGCCGTCATGGCACTCGAGCGCATCCCGGCCGACATCCGTGCCGCAGGCGGCGTCTCGCGCATGAGTGACCCCAAGATGATCAAGGGCATTCAAGAGGCCGTCTCCATCCCCGTCATGGCCAAGTGCCGCATCGGCCACATCGTCGAGGCGCAGGTCCTTCAGGCCATCGAAATCGACTACATCGACGAGTCCGAGGTTCTCTCCCCCGCCGACGATGTCTACCACATCGACAAGACCCAGTTTGACGTCCCGTTTGTCTGCGGTGCCCGCGACCTGGGCGAGGCGCTGCGCCGCGTAGCCGAGGGCGCCACGATGATCCGCACCAAGGGCGAGCCGGGCACGGGCGACGTCGTTCAGGCCGTGCGACACATGCGCAAGATCCAAAAGCAGATCCGCGACGTTGTCGCCTTGCGCGACGACGAGCTCTTTGAGGCAGCCAAGCAGCTGCAGGTTCCGGTCGAGCTGGTGCGCGAGGTCCATGCCACGGGCAAGCTCCCTGTCGTGAACTTTGCTGCCGGCGGCGTAGCGACCCCCGCCGATGCCGCGCTGATGATGCAGCTGGGCGCCGAGGGCGTTTTTGTCGGCTCGGGCATCTTTAAGAGCGGCGACCCCGCCAAGCGCGCAGCCGCCATCGTTAAGGCCGTGGCCAACTTCACCGACGCCAAACTCATCGCTGAGCTTTCGGAGGACCTGGGCGAGGCTATGGTAGGCATCAACGCTGACGAGATCGAGATCATCATGGAGGAGCGCGGACGCTAGTCCGGCAGAAAGGATCGCACATGAGCGATTACGCAGACCAGACGGTCGCCGTGCTGGCGGTCCAAGGCGCTTTTGCCGAGCACGAGGCGAGGCTATCCGAGCTGGGCGCACGTTGTATTGAGCTGAGGCAGGCGGCTGATTTGAAGCAGAACTTTGACCGTTTGGTACTTCCCGGCGGCGAGTCTACCGTTCAAGGGAAGCTGCTTGCCGAGCTTGGCATGCTCGAGGAGCTTCGTGCCCGTACCGCTGAAGGCATGCCCGTCCTGGGTACCTGCGCCGGCCTGATTCTGCTGGCTCACGACCTTGCCGCTCATGACGATAAGGGCACGCCGCGTTTGGCAACCATGGATGTGCTCGTTGAGCGCAATGCCTATGGCAGACAGCTCGGCAGTTTTCGCACCAAGGGACAGGTAGACGGCATCGACGGTAAAGTGCCGCTGACGTTTATCCGCGCGCCCCGCATCGTCGAAGTGCACGGCGACACTGAGGCCCTAGCCGAAGTCGACGGTCGCATCGTCGCCGCCCGCCAAGGCAACCAGCTCGGCGTCACCTTCCACCCCGAGCTCGACGAAGACACCCACCTCCACGAACTGTTCCTGCAAATGTAGGCAGAATTTAAACGAGCGTGGATTTTCGGACATACAGCAAATGAGAGTGGATAATCTCCCACTTTGAGCGTGAATGCAGGCTCAAACCGGGAGATTATCCACTCTCATCCTAT
>NZ_QRZD01000010.1:0-4010 GCF_003464565.1 Collinsella sp. AF14-35 | reverse complement strand
GAACGACCTATTTGCTCAATGTGTTCGGCTGAGATCGGAAATCAACCAAAAACTGCAAAAGGTAGCATTATTTGTTTAAACGTCTTGTTTTGTTACAAGCTGATTACATTCCAGTATTTTGGCTGATTTGCTGCTGAGGATTGATAGCTGATCTATTTACATGACCGAATTGAGCACGCTGTTCATTATTGCCGGTTTTAAACAGACACAAATGTGCTCGGGTTGAGGCTATTTCGTTTAAACAGATGGTGCTTGACTAATGGTAAGGAATATGCTCTAGGAAAGTAGTCGTTGGGTGTTCCTATAGTTTTGTCAACCGTCGGGGCTACTCCCGGTAGGGCACCCGGTCGCGCATCACGGCGTATATCGCCCTGAGCCGCTTCCTCGCGACGGCCTTGAGCGCCCGCCCGTGCCCCATGCCCCGCGCCCTGCAGGCCCGGTAGTACTCGCCGTAGCGCCCCGAGGACCTCACCAGGCTGTTGCACGAGAAGATCAGCAGGGACTTGAGCCTCGCGTCGCCGCGCCTGGACGCCCTGACCGACCTCACCGACGTTCCGGAGCTCCTCACCCTCGGGGCTATGCCGCAGTACGAGGCCAGGTGGTCGTGGTCCGGGAACCTCCCGATGTCGACCGACACCGCGAGCTGCGCCGCGGTCCTCGGGCCGATGCCGGGCACGGTGAGCAGGCACGCGTAGGTCTCGTCGCCCTCGAGCAGCGCCGCCGTCTCGGCCTCGAGGGCCCCGGCCTCGTCGAGGGCCTCCGATATCCGGGCGGCCAGGAACCTGACCTGCCTGTTCTCGGCCTCGACGAGCGCCGGCGGGGGCGCGGTGGAGGCGGCCGCGGCCTCCCCGGCGGCCTCGGCCCGCGGGCCCCCGGCCCCGGAGCGGGCGATCCCCCACGCCCCGCCGAACCCGGCGAGCAGCTCCAGCCACCGCCGGTCCGACAGGTGTTAGCGCTACTGTAAAAACAACCATTTTGACCAACGCTCAACAACCAATCATGCCAACGCAATCCCGCCATTTGCGCCAACGCATTTTCACCATTTCCACCAACGCCGGGGCTTACGCTTCGATCGACGAGCGAACGATGCTTTCGGGAGGAGCGGGCCGTGGCGGAGAAGAACCTGATCGGAGAGTTGGACATGTACAGGGAAGCGGGCATAAAGCCCAACTTCAGCGACATAGCGAAGCGCTACGGCAAGGACAGGCACACCGTGGCGTCGTACTGGAGGGCCGAGGGCGGGCGGCCCCACGACGGGCGCGGCGACAGGGCGGGCTCGTTCGACGCGCACATCGAGGAGGTGGCCGCCAAGGCGCAGCTGCCGGGAGTCACCAAGAAGGGCATCCACGAGTGGCTGCTGCACAGGTATCCCGGCGAGGACCTGGCCGGCTACAACGCCTTCACCCAGTTCATGCGCAAGAACGGCATCGCCGTCGGGGCCTCCGGCGGCCCGGAGCCGCACCCGCGCTTCGAGACGCCGCCCGGACTGCAGCTGCAGTTCGACTGGAAGGAGTCCGTCAAGATGGCGAACCGCGACGGCGAGCTGTTCGAGCTCAACGTGTTCGCGGCGACGCTGGGCCATTCCCGCAGGCACATATTCATCCGGTCGAGGACCAGGACGACCGACGACCTGGTCAGGTGCATGTACGCCACGATCGCGAGGCTCGGCGGCGTGCCGCGCGAGTGGGTCACGGACAACATGTCCGCCCTGGTGACGGTCAAGGGCGGCAGGCGCCTCAAGGTCCAGCGCGCGTACGAGTTCGCCAAGGCCGCCGGCTTCGAGCTGAAGCTGTGCCGCCCGCGCAGCCCCCAGACGAAGGGCAAGGTCGAGTCGTCGAACCGCTTCCTGTCGCGGCTCATGGCCTACCAGGGCGACTTCGACGGCTGGGACGACATCGACGAGATCGTCGCGCGGATCGAGGACGCCAGCAACTCCGAGCCCAACGAGACCACGGGGCTGCCTCCCTCCGCGCTGTTCATGGAGGAGAAGGACGCGCTGCTGCCCGTCGGCAACCTGCGCGCCCTCGAGGAGGCGATGGGCGACGTGGTGCGCGTGGCCAGGGTCCCGGCAACGATGCTGGTGGGCGCGCACGGCGAGCCCATGTCGGTGCCCAGGCGCTGCATCGGCAGGCCCGCCCGCATCGTCTGCATGCCCGGCGGCGCGATGGACTGCTACGTCGGCGGCGAGCTGGTGGCCACGCACGTGGCGGGCGGGCCGGCCTACGACCCGGCGCACTACGCCGAGGCCATGGCCGGCAAGCGGTGGTTCGGCGACGCCGCCGGCGACATCGAGGCGGCCGCCGCGGCCAACCTCGGCCTGCTCGACTCGATAGGGGGCTCGCTGTGAGCGCCGCCGTGCAGGCCAGCCCCCTCAACCGCCTGGCGGCCAACCTCGAGGAGCTGGGGCTCGAGGGCATGGCGTCGTCGGTGCCCGAGTACGTCAGGCTCGTCGCCGACGGGAGGAAGGGCCTGGTCGACGCCATGCTCGAGCTCACCGACGCCCAGATAGCCCTCAAGCGGCGCGCCGACGACGAGCGCCGCACGAGGATGGCCAACTTCCCCTACATAAAGACGCTGGCCGACTTCGACTGGGGCTTCCAGCCGAGCGTGCCGCGCGGGCTGGTCGAGCAGCTGGCCACGCTCGAGTTCATCGACCGCGGCGACAACGTCGTGCTCGTCGGCAGCCCGGGCGTCGGCAAGACCCACCTGTCGATAGCCATAGGCCACGAGGCGGTGATGGCCCGCAAGCAGGTGTACTTCGCCGACTGCTCGAGGCTGGTCGAGGACCTCAAGCACGCCTCGGCGAAGGAGGCGCTGGCGCGCAGGATGCGGTTCTACGAGCACTGCAGCCTGCTGATAATAGACGAGCTCGGCTACCTCGACATCGGCAAGGAGGGCGCCGACCTGCTGTTCCAGCTGGTCAACAGGCGCTACGCGCTAAAGCGGTCGACCGTCGTCACGACCAACGTGCCGGTGGGCAGGTGGGGCGACGTGTTCGGCAGCAACGTCACGGCCTCGGCGGTGGCCGACAGGCTTTGCCACCATTGCGCGATGATCAAGATAACGGGACGGTCGTACCGCCTGAAGGACGTATCCATCGGCGGTGAGGACGGGAAGGAGGAGGGAGCCTAGACGCCGAAAGCGGCGCATCCGCGTTGGCGAATCCGGCGCATCCGCGTTGGCGCGATTGGCGAAAATACGTTGGTGAAAATGGTGAAAAATATATTGACGCTAACAACAGGTCGACCGCGGCCTCGAGGGCCGGGCAGGACTCGAGCAGCACCGCGCGCAGGCGGTTCTTGTCCCTGGTCGCGCAGGCGACGACGTGGTCGCGCTGCGACGAGAGGGCGCGGGCGGCCTCGAGGGCCTCGCCGCGGCCCGGGACCCCCGACAGGGAGTCCGGCACGCCCAGGGCGGTCCGCGCGATCACCTCGGCGTCGCGCTCGTCGGTCTTGGCCTCGCCGGCGAACAGCCCGGCGGCGCGGCTGGCGGCGAGGCCGGGCAGGTAGGCGACCGCCAGCCCCGCGGCACGGGCGCGCCTCACGGCGAGGGACCCTATGTTGCGGAACTGGTCGACGACGACGAGCGTGCCGGCGGGCGCGGAGGAGAACAGCGCGTCGAGAGCGCCCTCCCGGTTGCGGACGGGGGCGCTGGCCAGCACCTCCCCTCCGCGGTCGATCGGGCAGGCCCAGTGGGAGGACTTGCCGACGTCCAGGCCGAGCACGGCCGCGGGTCTGGTCGATGGCGCTTTCACGGTGGTATCCTTCCGGTAGTCGTTCGACCGGATGGCCTCCCCCTCGGCACTCACATTACCAGCCGCGGCGCCTGCCCGGCACTTTCCTATCAGCCGTCGGGGGCGGCGCGTCCCGCGCCGGCAGCACCCAACGGGCCCTCTCGGGGGCAGGGACGTTCGGCCGTGCGCGGGCGCCCGGTCGGCGGCCCGTTCTGGGCGCGCCTCAATCGTAGCCCGAGACGGGCCCGGGCTGACAATTTCGACTGTAATGGACGTT